>JADGPB010000459.1 GCA_017882655.1 Propionibacteriales bacterium | reverse complement strand
GCCGAGGCCGACCGTGTCGAGGTGCCCGCAGAGCATCAGGGTCGGTCCAGCGCCGGTGCGCAGGCCGCGCACGATGACGCTCGGCCGGCCGTCGGCGGAGGGGATGGTCTCGACCGTCAGGCCGGCCTCCTCCGCCCAGGCGGTGACGAACCGCGCGATCTCGGCCTCCCCGGATCCCCCCGGCGCGAGTGTCGGGTTGACGGACTCGATGGAGACGAGGCGCCGCGTGAGATCGATGACGTCGCTTGGCATGGCGAAAGGATGGGCTCCGTCCCGGACGCACGCAACTCGTGGCGCTGGGAGGCCGACGTGCGTCCCGGGAGTCGTGTCGCCCGCGCCCGACGATGACCGCCGGCCGCTGCTGCGAGCTATGGACGAAGGAGCTGGTCGAAGGGAACCGGGTCCGCGAAGGCGTCCTTCGGGGCAGCCGGCCCCCGCGTTGCCATCGCAGCCGAGAGCTCCACGGCTGCCCGATCGATCCGCTCGACGAGGCTGCCGTCGGCCGTGACGCCGCCGCCTCCCCAGTCCTCGGTCGCGGCGTACACGGCCGTCGCCACGACCGCGGCGTTCAGGTAGGCAAAGAGCGGCCGCATCGCGTGCTCGAGCGCGAGCGAGTGGCGGGCCGTGCCACCGGTGGCCCCGATCAGGACGGGCGTGCCCGCGAGGCCGTCCCGCTCGACCAGGTCGAAGAACAGCTTGAAGAGACCGCTGTACGAGGCGCTGAAGATTGGGGTCACGGCGATCAGGCCGTCGGCCGCCAGGACCGCGTCGAGCGCCGCCTGGAGGCCCGGGCTCGGGAAGCCGGCGAGGAGGTTGTTCACGAGGTCCTTCGCCTGGTCGCGCAGCTCGATGACCTCGATCCTCGGCTCGATCCCGGCCTCGCGCAGGTGCCGGTCGACCGCGGCAGACAGGCGGTCTGCCAGCAGGCGGGTCGACGAGGGCTGGCTGAGCCCGGCGCTGACGACCACGAGCGAGCGCGTGGCTGCAGCGCTCACGCGTCCATCTCCGTCGCAGCCGGGGCTGCGTCGCCCGTCGCGGCCGCGGCTGCCTGCGCCGCAAGGACCCGCGGATGGACCGGCGCCTCGGGCACGTTCGGCGGCCGGTTGACCGCGAACTCCCGGCGCAGGACCGGCACGACGAGCTCGCCCAGCATGTCCAACTGCTCGAGCACGGTGTCGAGCGGAAGCCCGGCATGGTCGACGAGGAACAGCTGGCGCTGATAGTCGCCCACGATCTCCCGGAAAGCGAGGGTTCGGTCGATGACCTGCTGGGGGCTGCCCACCGTCAGAGGCGTCTGCTCCATGTACTCCTCGAGCGAGGGGCCGCCGCCGTAGACCGGCGCGTGCTCGAAATAGGGCCGGAACTCGCGTATCGCGTCCTGGCTGTTCGCGCGCATGAAGGTCTGACCGCCCAGGCCCACGATCGCCTGGTCAGCCGGGCCGTGCCCGTAGTGCTCGAATCGCCGCCGGTAGAGCGCAACGATCCGCTTGACGTGCTCCGCCGGCCAGAAGATGTTGTTGTGGAAGAAGCCGTCACCGTAGTAGGCCGCCTGCTCGGCGATCTCGGGGCTGCGGATCGAGCCCTGCCAGACGAACGGCGGCACGCCGTCCAGCGGACGCGGCGTCGACGTGAAGCCGACCAGCGGCGTCCGGAACTTACCCTCCCAGTCCACGACGTCCTCGCGCCACAGGCGGTGCAGCAGGGCGTAGTTCTCGTAGGCCAGGGGGATCCCGTTGCGGATGTCCTGGCCGAACCACGGGTAGACCGGGCCCATGTTGCCACGGCCCAGCATCAGGTCCACCCGGCCGCCGGCGAGGTGCTGGAGCATCGCGTAGTCCTCGGCGATCTTCACCGGGTCGTTGGTCGTGATCAGCGTCGTCGCCGTCGAGAGGATCAGCCGCTCGGTCCGCGCGGCGATGTAGCCCAGCATCGTGGTGGGGGAGGAGGGCACGAACGGCGGGTTGTGGTGCTCGCCGGTGGCGAACACGTCCATGCCGACCGCCTCGGTCCGCAGGGCAATGGCGACCATCGCCGCGATCCGCTCCGCCTCGCTCGGTGCGCGACCGGTGGTGGGATCGGGAGTGACATCGCCGACGCTGAAGATCCCGAACTGCATCTCGACTCCCGATCTCGCACCTGGGCCCCTGGTCGAGCCGCGGCCGTACCCTAGCGCACCGGGAGCGGATCGGCCGCGGGGATGCCCTGAATGCGGCCATGCGCTCGGCCTGGCGCCGGCTCCCGAGGGCTACGAGTGCGTGTCGAGCGGCTCCGTGTCGTCGGGACCCATGGCGATGCCGGTGCGCTGCCAGACCGCGTAGGTCGTCACCAGGCCATCGTCGTCCACGCTCAGCTCCGCCTCGAAGGCGCCGCTCGCGTACCGGTACGTGAGCTCGTCGAGGCGGGTATACGTCTGGGCCGACTTGACGACCGAGAGCTCGGGGAACCGGACCCACGCCGCCTGGATCGTGTGCGACGCGCCGATGCCCAGCCGGAGCCGGCGGATCGGCAGCGTGTTGGTGGACGGGCTGCAGCCGAGGTCGACGTCGGTGCATCGCCTGAGCGCCGGCGCGGCCTTGCCGTCGAGGGTCCAACCGCC
Source organism: Propionibacteriales bacterium (assembly GCA_017882655.1). Classification (GTDB taxonomy): domain Bacteria; phylum Actinomycetota; class Actinomycetes; order Propionibacteriales; family Propionibacteriaceae; genus Fen-668. The sequence goes on along the minus strand of JADGPB010000459.1, from coordinate 132 downwards.
CTTCGCGTCGCGCGCCAGGGCGATCACGCGCATCTCGAACCCTCGCAGGTCACGAACGTGGACAGCGGTCGTCAGGCCCGCGTCGTTGGCCATGACCCGGTATTCGACCCGGACGGGCACGCCGCCCTCAGC
>JADGPB010000458.1 GCA_017882655.1 Propionibacteriales bacterium | reverse complement strand
GCAGTACAGCGAAGTTACTAGACTGGATCGCATGCCCCGTCGCTACGAGTCGTCAGTTCGCGCCGAACGAGCCGGTGAGAACCGCGACCGGTTCGTTGCCGCGGCCCACGGGCTCTTCCTCCGGCAAGGCTGGACCGTGACGACGATGACGCAGGTCGCTGCAGCGGCAGGTCTGGCTCGCCCCACCCTGTACCTGCACTTCGACACCAAGCTCGACCTGCTGATCGCCTGCATCGACAGGTCACTGTCCGAAATCCCCGTCCGAGACCGGGCCGACTATCAGGCGATGGGCGAGGGCACCCTCACCCAGAGAGCGGCGACCGCGGCTCGCTGGCTGCGAGGCGCCTACGAGCGGTCCGCCTCCATCCAGCGGGTCCTGGACGACGCCGCGGTCAGCACCCCCGAGGCAGCCCAGGTGCAGGCCGGAATGGAGCAGCGTCGGCATGACGAGTTCGCCAACGCGTGCCGACTCGTCCTCGGGGGAAGCCGGCCGCCCGACGCTCTCGTGGATGAAGTCTGGGCCCTCGGCTCACGCGCGATGTGGTTCAAGCTCGCCGAGCGCGGATGGTCACCGGACGACTGGCAGGCATGGTTCCTTCGCGTCGTGCTCGACGCCACCCAAGCACACGCCACGAAGGGTTGACATGGAGTATCCCCCGTTCCGTTGCCCTGAGCGGCATCAGAGGAGTTCCTGAACGGCGACCTCGACCTATGCTTGCTGAGCGGACGGCCGAACCAAGCGTGAACGTCTGGCGTCCGCCGTAGCCGGAGGAGCGAAAGGAGTCAACATGCTGACCAACGCATCCGTCACGACCATGCTGCCCGTCGTCGACATGGCACGTGCCCGCGCATTCTATGAAGGCTGCCTTGGCCTTCACCCAGGTGGCTTCAATCTCGACGGAAAGTTCGTCTACTCGGTTGGGGGCAGCACCCTGGCGCTCTTCCCGAAGCCCGAAGGAACGAAAGCGGACCACACGGCGATCAGCTTCAAGGTCGCTGACATCAGCGCCAGCATCGCCGAGTTGAAGCAGGCGGGCGTTGTCTTCGAGGACTACGACTTCCCGGGCCTGAAGACGATCGAGAACGTGTGCGTGCTGGGGGCAGAGAAGGCGGCCTGGTTCAAGGACCCCGAGGGCAACTACCTCTGCATTCATGAAGACCTCCCGCTGGGCTAGCCGTCCTACAGACTGGGGCGCGCAGCGGATCGGAAGCCTCATTTGAGCCTGGACTTCGCCGGTGCTCGGGCTAAGACGCGCCTGCACCGACGTCTTGGCTGGATACGGCCAGTGCGTTGTTCAGGAGGGATGGGCCGCGACGTACGAAGCCATGGTGTCGTCCTGAAGAGCCTTGCCCAGCTCAGCCACTCCGGCGACATCGACAACGTCATAGTCCTGACCGTCGGCGCTGCGGGCGAATCCCTTCAGCGGCGCCTGGAGCATCGTGATCTGGTTGCTGCCCGTGATCCTCATCGATGTCGCCAGGTCGAAGATGACCTGGTCGGTCATCTGGGAGTCGACGGTGACGTACTGGCTGACAGTGCTGATCACGCGACTCAACGTGGCCGGGTTCGCAAGCACCTCGGGGGTGGCCACCTTCAGGGCCAGTGCCTTGAGGAGGGCTCGCTGTCGCAGGGCGCGGTCGAGGTCGCCGTTGGGAAGCTCGTACCGCTGCCGCGAGAACACGAGGGCCGCGGCGCCGTCCAGAGTGACCGGGCCCTTGGGCCAGTTGTAGTAGCCGCCCTTGACGTTGCCTGGAGCCTTCGAGGCCACGGGGTTGTCGACAGTGACGCCTCCGACAACGTCGACGAGCCCTACGAAGTCGGAGAAGTCCGTCGTCGCCACGTGATCGATGCGGGCGCCGGTCAGCTGCTCGAGGGTCTGTACGGCCAACGCCGAACCGCCCCACGAATACGCGGCATTGATCTTGGCGGTGCCGTGGCCGGGAATGCTCACCCACATGTCGCGGGGAAAGGAAACGAGATAGGCGTTCTTCCGGTCGGCGCTGATGTGAAGGACGACGAACGAGTCGCTCCGCCCATTCTCGGTGTCACTCCGTTTGTCGCTGCCGATCAGCAGGAGATTGACGGGCGCGGTCGTCGTCTGAGCGGACGTCGTCGGCTCAGGGGGCCTGCTCCCCGTTGGGAGCGCACCCTGCACTCGCTCCACCTGGGAGATCGATCGGACTGTCGACGTGAGGACATAGCCCACCGCGGCTGCGGACCCGACCACGATCACAACAACCGAGATGATGAGAGCACCGAACCAACGCCTGCGGCGTCGCTTCGAAGCCTTTGAAAGCCCGGGCTTTTCCGTCGACTCCGTCATGAATCCGTCCTCACATAGACCGCCGGGTGACTGAGCAAAGATCACTCTATGCCTCATTACAATTCCGGGGCGTGGTTGGGGTTCTGAACAAAGGTCGGTGTTGTGCTCGCTGCCTGATTTGACTCGTGCAAGATGATCGCTAGTGGAACGAGGACTTAGCGCAATTCCACTGCCCGGCTCCCACGGGCCGAGCCGATCGAATCCGAGATCGAGGCCGAGGCCGTCACGCTCGGGGACGCCTGAGCATCACCCGATCACGGCGCCTGACTCAGCGGCCGCTGGCGATGCCGCGGGCGGGGGCAGGCGCGACCGGCGAGACCGGCGTGGCCGCCTGCACCTGGACGGGTTCGCTGGCCTGGGTCTTGTCGTAGGTGTATTCGTAGCCGTACCCGTAGCGGTCCTCGT
>JADGPB010000457.1 GCA_017882655.1 Propionibacteriales bacterium | reverse complement strand
GCGGCCTGGCCGTGATCGAAATCCCTTGCACTCAGCGACGGTCGCGTGATGGGTTCGGACGATGCAGAACGTGTTCACGGGGGATGTGGCGGCTCGGTACGACGAGGACTGCGCCTCGATCTCGACCGAGGAAGCCCTGTCGCCGATGCTCGACGTGCTCCAGGAACTGGCCGGCGGCGGCGCGGCGCTGGAGTTCGCCATCGGTACGGGCCGGGTCGGCGTACCGCTCGCTGCCCGAGGGGTCCCGGTGAGCGGGATCGAGCTCAGCGAGGACATGGTCGCCGAGCTGCGGCGAAAGCCCGGCGGCCGCGACCTGCCCGTGGTCATCGGCGACATGGCGACGACGACGGTGGACGGCACGTACAGCCTCGTCTACCTCGTGTTCAACACCCTGTCCAACCTCATCGAGCAGGACGAGCAGGTCGCGTGCTTCGCGAACGCCGCGGCGCACCTCGCGCCGGGTGGCACGTTCGTCATCGAGCAGGGCGAGCCTGATCTCCGCCGGTTCCCGCCGGGGGCGCTCGCCGTTCCGTTCGAGATCGGGGACGAACACCTCGGCTTCGACACGTACGACCTGGTCGCCCAGCAGCTGACCTCGCACCACTACCGCGTCGGGGACCGCGAACTGCTCGCGTCGCACCACCGCTGGGTCTGGTTCGGCGAGCTGGACCTCATGGCGCGTCTCGCGGGTCTGCGCCTGCAGGACCGCTGGGCCGACTGGCACCGCACGGCCCCGGACAACGACCACACCGGCACCGTGTCGATCTACGTCAAGGACAGTCGTCCGGCCTAGTACGTGAGTGAGCGCGGCTGGTCGCGACGCTGGAGCTGGACTATCCACCGCTCCGCACAGACCGGCGCCGACACCTCAGCGGCCTCGCCGGTGGGAAGCCTCTTCTCCCACGCCGCACAGGTCCGACCTGGCTGGGAAGTGGGTGACAATCTGCTCACGATTGTCGCCGTTGTGCAGCGCGACAGGGGTGAGCAGGAAAGAATCGCGACCATGCGGAACAGACTGGTCGTCGTCACCCTTGCTCTCGCGCTAGCGGGCTGCGCCAGCACGACGACCACCTCGCCGCCGGTCGCGAGCCCGACGTCTGCGGCTGCCGCAACAACGACGGCCGCCCCCACGACCTCCGCGCCTACCAGCTCGAGCGCCAAGGCCTCGGCGTCCGGGTCGTTCGACACGTTGCCGGCCGGCTACTCGTACGCCTATCTCTACAAGCTGACCAAGGTCTCTGGGCGCTGGTCCGTCGTGCTCGACCCCGTCACGATGTGCATGTATCCGAGCACCGACGTCAACTGCAAGGACATCACCGAGCCGCCGCCGAACGACTACGAGCTGCGCAACCTCAGCAACAAGACCTACACGGTTCCTCTGGCGACTGGCACGACACTGAGCGTGGTCGGACCGACCTACCAGCCGGACGACTACGTGCCGGTGCCCATGGCGGAGAAGTCGTGGCCTATGGCATCGACCGCGGGAGAGATCATCGTCACCTACTCGACCAACGCCGCGGGGGAGGTCTCCGCGATCAAGGAGTGGTGGCACCCGTGATCAGGTGTCAGCCGGTAGGGGCCCCTGCCAGCTGACCGAGGTGCGTACGTGTGAACGCCAACGCGTCAGCCAGCGCATGCTCGCGGGCGCCGCGAGAACCGATCGAGCGGGTGTTGACCTCGAGGACCACGTGTCCGTCGAAGCCGGCGCCCACCAGGTGGGAGAGCACCTCGTCAGCGCGTTGCTCGCCCTGGCCGGGGAGCAGGTGCTCGTCGATGGCCGAACCGGAACCGTCCGTGAGGTGGAGGTGGCGGAGCCGACTTCCCCACGACTTCGCGAGATCGAGTGACTGCACCTTCGAGGTCGAGGCGTGGCTCAGGTCCAGCGTCAGGTACTCGTAGTCGAGGTCGGACGGGTCCCAGCTGGGCAGGTACGCCTTGAAGTTCCGCACCGGCGTACGCCACGGGTACATGTTCTCGACGCAGAACCGGATCCCGGTGTCGTCGTTGAGCCGCCTGATCCCGGCCTCGAAGCCGGATGCGTACGTACCCTGCCAACGGAAGGGCGGGTGGACGACCACCGTGTCGGCGCCGAGCCGTGTGGCCGCCTCGGCCGACCGCGCGAGCTTCTCCCACGGGTCGTCGCCCCACGTGCGCTGCGTGACGAACAGGCACGGAGCGTGGACGGCGAGGACCGGTACGGCGTGGAAGTCGCGCAGCTTCTCGACCGCGTCGATGTCGGCGGCGACGGGATCGATGCCGACCATGAGCTCGACGCCGTCGTAACCCAACGCCGCCGCCAGCTCGAAACCGCTCGCCGTCGTCTCCGGGTACACCGAAGAGGTCGACAGCAGCACCTTGGCGGGGCTGGAGGTGATCGGTACGGCAGACACCCTGTCAGCGTAGCCGCCGGTCTTGACAATCGTTCTGTACCAGCCGGCTGGGCATACCGTCACGAGGTTAGCGCCGAGTGGTCGGGACGCTAGCGAGGGGGCCCGATTTCGTCGTGGCCGGTCGGTCCACGAGAATGGGGTCATGCACGTCGATCATGTCGTCTACGCCGTCGGACCAGCTGGCCTCGCCGCGGAGGCGAAGAGGTTCGAGGAGGCGCTCGGCGTCAAGTCCCGCGACGGCGGGATCCACCCGAGGTTCGGCACGATCATGCGGCTCATCCCGCTCGCCGATGACCGCTACCTGGAGATCGTCGAGGTGCTCGACCACCCCGCAGCCGACAAGGCCCCGTACGG
>JADGPB010000456.1 GCA_017882655.1 Propionibacteriales bacterium | reverse complement strand
CTCGAACACCGTGCCCACACCATTGGTTCCCACGCCCCCCTCGGCGTAGTCGAACCCAGGGGCGAACGAGACGTCGTCCAGAAGCAGCTCGATCGTCCGGGAGTTGTCGACGCGGGTGAGCAACCGCGCCTTGCCGTCGGTCACCGCGATGCTCAGCGGGATGTTCGCGGTCTCCTCGCTCAGCCGGTCAATGATCGGCCGTGAGCAGCGAACCAGCCGCGACGAGGTGTCCAGATCCGAGTGGAACAACGCTTGGGACGTCGTTGCATCAACGCCTGCAGTGCGAGAGCGCAGCCAGGATGCTGCCACGACGTTGGGCACGGCACTCTCCAGCGCTGATCCGCTGGCCAGGAATCCCGCGCGAGCGGCCGTGATCCGTCGGCGTTGGTCCGCGACATCGGCCATGTGAGTCCTCCTTTCTCCCGTGACCATCCAAGGATGCCTCGCGACTGGTCTCGAAGCGAACGTTCGGGGTGTCCCAATGTGGGACAGGTCACAGGGTGGCGCTTCCGGCACGCTTCAGGTTCACGGCAACAGCCTCAAGACCCAGACCGGCAGAACACGTCTCAGCCAAACGAAAAGGGACCACCATGGAGCGCCTGATCAACATCGACAACGGCGGCACGCTCACCGACATCTGTGTCTGGGATGGGCAGAACTTCAACTATGCCAAGACGCTGACGACACCGTTCGACCTGTCCAAGTGCCTCTTCGACGGACTCACCAAGGCATCGGAGAGCATCTTCGGTGCCCCCGACCTCGAGGCGCTGCTGCACAGCACCAAGCACATCCGGTACTCCACGACGCAAGGCACGAACGCCCTGGTGGAGCGCAAGGGCCCGCGCATCGGTCTCGTCACCGACGACGCGGCAGTTGTCGCGGAACTTCGAGCGACCGAGGCCGAGGCCAGCCTCTTCGATGCCCTTATCGGTCCGCGGGTTGCGGTCATCGACCCACACGCGGACGAGGACGCCCTGGTCTTCGACCTCGTACAGCAGGTCAACAAGCTCACCACCGATGGGGCCGCCCGCATCGTCGTTGCGGTCGGCGACGCCGACGGTCCGGGCGAGCGGCGGCTGCGCAACATCCTCCTGCGGAAGTTCCCTCGCCATCTGCTGGGCTCGGTCCCGGTCCTCTACTCCTGGGAGTTCACCGCCGACCGTGTGCGTACCCGGCGAATCTGGTCTGGGGTCATCAACGCGTTCCTACACCCAACGATGGAACGCTTCCTGTACAACGCGGAGGACCGGCTTCGCCAGCTCCGCGTCCAGAACCCGCTGCTGATCTACCGCAACGACGGCGCCTCCTCACGGGTGGCCAAGTCGGTCGCGCTCAAGACGTACTCCTCGGGTCCGCGAGCTGGGCTGGAGGGCGCCCGCGCCCTGGCCAAGGCCTACGACCTGAATCACGTTCTGATGATCGACGTCGGCGGGACGACCACCGACGTCGGTTCGGTCAAGGACTTCCAGATTGCGGTCGACCGTCGTGGCTCGATCAAGGGCGTTCCGATCTCGTTCCCCATGAGCAACGTGCACTCGACCGGTGTGGGCGGCAGCTCGATTATCGCCGTGAAAGAAGGCGAGATCATCGTGGGCCCCGAAAGCGTCGGTGCCGCACCCGGGCCGGCCTGCTTCGGCTTCGGTGGCACGAGCGCCACGATCACCGACGTCAACCTGCTGCTGGGGGTCCTGGACCCGGCGACCTACCTCGACGGCGACTTCGCCCTGGACGCCGAACGGTCGAAGGCCGTCATCCTCGCGACGGTGGCCGAACCGCTGGGCGTCGGCCTCGAGGAGGCCCTCGTCCAGATGGAGGCGGCCTACTTCGCCACGATTGCCAAGTCCTTCGCCGCCGTCATCGGGGACCCTGCCGACACGACGATCGCGGCCTTCGGCGGTGCCGGGCCGATGAGTGCCTGCGGTGCTGCGCGTCTGAACAACGTCAAGACCGTGCTCGTCCCCAAGCTTGCGGCCGTCTTCTCGGCCTTCGGGATCAGCTTCTCCGACATCGGTCGGAGCTACGAGGTCGGCCTCTCCGAGCCCACGATCGAGGCAGCCCGGTCGGTGCACGACATGCTCGTTGAACGTGCGGGGCGCGACATGTTTCAGGAGGGCCATGAGCTGGCAGCGTGCACGCTGCAATGGAGCCTGGTCGTGGAGGAGGCGGACGGCACGCTGGTGTCCGAAGCTCCCTACACGTATGGCGACGCTCCCGCCGTGGGTGCAGGTCAGCCGGCCTCGTTGACGCTGGACGTGACGTTCGAACTGCCGCACGCGAGCCTGGCCGCCAATACGTCGCTCGCCTCCCATCCTGCAGTGGCCTCGGGAACCCGGCAGGTGCGTTCGAGTGCCACCGAGGTCGACGAGGTCCCGGTCTACGCGTTGCTGGATCAGAAGCCGGGTGCGACGGCTCTGGGTCCGTCCATCGTCGAGGGAACTTTCTTCACCGCCCGCGTCCTGGACGGCTGGAAGCTCGACGTCACCGCCGCCGGCGACCTCATGCTCACCGACATCCGCTGACCGCGGATCCTCAGCTACGAAAGGCGACACGACCATGCGAGTTCCCATGACTGAGTACCTGTTCATCGACCTGGACACCGAAAGGTGGGTGTGCCGGGTGTGTGAGCACGACCTTGGCGATGCCCACGGCAACTACAAGGAGGGCACGCTCGTCTACGACCGTGACCCCCGGGAGATTCACCAGCCGATCATTGATCCGGACAGGTATGAGTTCACCTTCTCCCCG
>JADGPB010000455.1 GCA_017882655.1 Propionibacteriales bacterium | reverse complement strand
GCGATGTCGGCGGTCGTCTATGTGGCCAACCAGCCCATGGACCACAGCCGCACGGCGACGTCGCTCTCCATCACGGCAGGGGCGGGCGGTGTCGTGGGCGGTCGCGCGGCGATCAGCGCCACGCTGAGCGGCGGCACGGCCAACGGGCTCAACGAGGTGACGGTCGCGTACCGGCCGGTCGGGACTTTCGCGTGGACGGTGCTCGGCACCGACGACAACGCTCCGTACCGCGTCTTCCACGACGTCTCAGGCATCGCCAAGGGCACGCTGCTCGAGTACCGGGTCGTCGTCAAGGACGCCACGGGCAGGATCACGGCGACCTCGACCACGGCGGTCGTCGGTGACCCGCCACCGGCCCCGGGCACCGGTGGTGGCCCCGTCACCCAGCCGGGTGCCGTCTCCGTGGCCGGCACGTTCAACAGCGAGATGGGATGTACGGCTGACTGGATGCCGGACTGCACCGAGGCTCAGCTGAAGCTGGATGCCGCCGACAAGATCTGGAAGGGCACGTACACGCTGCCCGTCGGCAGCTACGGCTACAAGGTCGCCATCAACAAGTCGTGGGACGAGAACTACGGTGCCGGGGGTGTTTTCAACGGCCCGAACATCGACATGACGGCCCCAGCCTCGCCCGTGACGTTCTACTACGACCACGGCACGCACTACGTCACGTCGGATGCCCAAGGGCCGATCATCACGATCCCCGGCACCTTCCAGTCGAAGCTGGGCTGCGCCACCGACTGGGACCCGAGCTGCATGCGACCGTGGCTGCAGGACCCTGATGGCGACGGCACGTACACGTGGGTGACCACGCTGATCCCCGAGGGGACGTACCTGTACAAGGTCGCGCACGGGCTCAAGATGACCGAGAACTACGGCGCCGGCGGTGTCAAGGACGGCGAGAACATGTCGATCGCGGTGCCGAAGAACTCAAGGGTGACGTTCTCGTACGTGTTGAGCACCCACCTGGTCACGGCCATCGTGTCGCCGGCCTAGCGCCGCTCGGCGAGAGTACGTGTGCTGCTTGGCGAGAGACTCTGTACTGCTCCGCGAGAGGACTTGTACCGCCGGCCGGTACAAGGTCTCTCGCGGACGGGTACAGGTGCTCTCGCGGACGGGTACAGGTGCTCTCGCGGAGGGGTACAGGTGCTCTCGCGGACGGGTACAGGTGCTCTCGCCGGCGGAAGGGCAGCCCTGACGTACACCTGACGCCGATAGACTCGAGCCCGTGACGGACCCAGACAGTACGGGCGCGGGTGTGGCATGAGCCCTGTCCTGCAGGACATTCTGCTGATCCTCGTCTTCATCCTGATCGGAGGCGTGTTCGCCGCCGCCGAGATGTCGCTGGTGAGCCTCCGAGAGTCGCAGCTGAAGCAGTTCGCGACGCGCGGCAAGCGAGGTCGGAAGGTCGCCGAGCTGGCGCAGTCGCCGAACCGGTTCCTGTCCGCCGTACAGATCGGCGTGACACTGTCGGGATTCCTCTCGGCTGCGTTGGGCGGCGCGACCCTTGCCGACTTCCTCGCGCCGGTCTTCGTCGGATGGGGCGTGCCCGAAAGCATCGCGCGGACGCTCGCACTGGTCGTCGTCACCATCGCTATCTCATATTTCGCGATCGTGCTCGGTGAGCTAGCCGCCAAACGGCTCGCCATGCAGCGCGCCGAGGCGTTCGCCATGGCGCTCGCTCCGATGGTCGACGCCATCGCCAGGGCCGTACGCCCGCTCATCTGGTTCCTTGGCGTATCGACGAACGCCGTCGTGCGTCTGTTCGGGGGCGACCCGAAGGCCGGGCGCGAACAGGTCACCGAGGCGGAGATCCGGGCCATGGTCAGCGGATCGACGTCCCTCGGCGCCGAGGAGCGCAAGATCGTCGACGAGCTTTTCGACGCAGGCGAGCGGTCGCTGCGCGAGGTGATGGTGCCTCGTACTGAGGTCGACTTCCTCGCCGGCTCGACGCCCGCGCACGTCGCGCTGCGCGAGGTCCAGGGCGCGCCGCACAGCCGCTACCCGGTCACCGGCCAGACGGTCGACGACGTCTTGGGCTTCCTCCATGTCCGTGACCTGATGGACCTCGACCCGGCCACGCGGAACGTGCCGGTGTCACGGCTCGTACGGCCCGTCACGTCCCTGCCCGAGACCGTCAAGATCCTTCACGCGCTCACCGAGATGCGGCGGACGAGCTCCCAGCTGGCGATCGTTCGGGACGAGTACGGCGGCACCGCGGGCATCGTGACGCTCGAGGACCTGGTCGAGGAGCTTGTGGGTGAGATCCAGGACGAGTACGACATCGCCCGCGTCTCGATCGTCCGGATGTCAGGAGCCGTGGAGGTCGACGGGCTCCTCACGTTGGAGCAGTTCGCAGACCGGACCGGGTACGAGCTTCCCGAAGGGCCGTACGACACGGTCGCCGGCTACTGGGTCGCCCAGCGTGGTGAGCTGCCGGACGTCGGCGACACCGTGCGCGTCGTGGTGCCGCAGGTCATCGGGAGGGCCGAGTCGACGTTCGACATGAAGGTCACCGAGCTGGACGGACGACGCGCGGCACGCATCCAGGTGCGGCGCGCCGACGATGCCGAGGAGAGCGCCGAGGCTGCGCCGGAGGGAACGGCGAGCCCCCAGGGGAATGCTGTCGACGCGACAGGCGCCCGATAGGCTCTCACACGCCAGAGCCCCGGTGTGACGAGGCGTGCTGAGGAGGTGACGTGCGCGATCCCGACGGTTCGAAGCTCCTGACCGGAGACGAGGTGGGGAGCCTCTT
>JADGPB010000054.1 GCA_017882655.1 Propionibacteriales bacterium | reverse complement strand
GTCCCGGGCGACGGATGGCTGTACGTGATGTAGTTCGTCCAGTCGGGGTTGATGTCCAGCTGCATGGCGTTCACGGCCCCCGCGTCGTGGAGGACACCGGCGAGCGTCTCGATGTTCATGGCCGGTCCCGCCACGAAGATCACCGAACCGTCCGCGCGGACGCCGATGCCGCTGCGCCAGACGTACGCCTCGTTGCCGATCGTCTTTCCCCAGACCGACGCGCTCGCCTGGCTCACCGCCGGCGAGACCACGCCGTTCTCGATGACCATGTCGAGGTTCTGGCGGACGGCCGCGATGTCCGGGGACGGCGTTCCGCCAGGCCAGGACTCGACCTTCAGGTGGCCGTCGGTCGTGAGCACCATCGACGCGGCGCCCGTACGCAGCCCGACGATCGACTGTCCGTTCTGCCAGTAGCCGCCGCGGGCGTCGGTCATGAGGAACCCCGAGTTGAACGTGGCCAGCACCGAGGTCAGCTCGGCGGGCGTGAGCTGGTTGTCGGGAGTCACGGCAGGTCCCGGCACCTTGTAGCCGGGATGCAGGCGGAAGCTCACGAGCGTGGGATCCATCCAGACCGCCTGCACGTAGTACGAGGTGTGCAGCGAGTCGGGACGCAGCGAGGCGACCCGAGCCGCGGGCAGGCCATTCACCGCGTACAGGTCGCGCCACACACCCTCGCCTGCGAGCGGGGAGTTGACCAAGGGTGAGAGCGTCCCGGGAGGGGCCGTCGTAGCTCGGCCCGCGCGGGGGGCGGTGGAGCCCGGAGCGGCCTGGGGACCCGTCGTCGGCAGCCCGCCAGCCACGTCACCACCGACGCTGGGCTTGTCCTTGGCGTACTGGGCCTGCTCAAGCGTCGTTACTGCCCACCCGAGGCCGTGGTCGCGACCCCATTCCGCGAGGCGGGCGGCCACCGAGTCCGTACCGGGCGCCATGAGCGCAGGCGCGACCGAGATCCCGGTCGAGGCGAAGAGGACGACGGCCGCGACGAGCGCAGCCGTCCGGACCAGGCGGAACCCCCGTGAACGCCGTTTGCCTCGCCGTGCTGCTCGTCGTGGTGCCCGTGATCGGGACGCGTCTGCAGTCATCGGTGCTGGTGCTCCTCGGTGCTCAGGGATGCCTCGGTGATTGCGTGGCACCTGCCACCCTGCCTCGCGCTCGGTAAGGGGCGCTCAAGGAGAGGTGTAAGGCTCGGTGAAGGCGGCCTGATGGGCACATGAGGGCCCCCACAGCGAGGGAACAGAAGGCATAGAACCCGCTGGTAAGGTCGGGGTCCTTATGTTGACGTCCTTCCAAGGCAGGGTATGAGCACCTTTCAGCGCGTTCTCCGCGGGCCGTTCCTGTGGATCCTGATCGTGGTTGTTGCGGCCAGCTGGGTGATCCAGCTGACCCAGCAGATCACGGGCTACAAGGACGTCCCGACGAGCCAGGTGATAGCGCTCATCAACAGCGACACCCCGCTCAAAGAGGTGATCCTCACCGACACCGAGCAGACGATCGAGATCACCCAGGCCGACGACAAGCAGACCAAGGTCAAGGCCACCTGGGTCGGTACGGAGTCGCAGGACATCATCGCGAAGCTCAACGCCCGCGTCGCTGCGGGCACGCTCGAATCCTGGAAGGGCGTCAACCCGAACCTCGGCTTCTGGGGAAGCCTGGTCGGCACGCTCGTCCCGTTCCTCATCATCGGCGTGATCTTCTACTTCCTCATCAACTCGCTCCAGGGCGGCGGTTCGCGGGTGATGCAGTTCGGCAAGTCGAAGGCCAAGGTCGCCACGAAGGACACTCCGAAGACGACGTTCGCTGACGTCGCCGGTGTGGACGAGGCGATCGAGGAGCTCCAGGAGATCAAGGAGTTCCTCGCAGAGCCGGCGAAGTTCCGTGCAGTCGGTGCGAAGATTCCCAAGGGCGTCCTGCTGTACGGACAGCCCGGTACCGGCAAGACGCTGCTCGCCCGCGCCGTCGCGGGTGAGGCCGGCGTGCCGTTCTTCTCGATCTCCGGCTCCGACTTCGTCGAGATGTTCGTTGGCGTCGGGGCCTCCCGTGTCCGCGACCTGTTCGAGCAGGCGAAGGAGGCCGCGCCCGCGATCGTGTTCATCGACGAGATCGACGCCGTCGGTCGCCACCGCGGCGCCGGCATGGGCGGCGGCCACGACGAGCGGGAGCAGACGCTCAACCAGCTGCTCGTCGAGATGGACGGCTTCGACGTACGTGGCGGTGTGATCCTCATTGCGGCGACGAACCGTCCCGACGTGCTCGATCCGGCACTGCTGCGGCCCGGCCGGTTCGACCGCCAGATCCCGGTCGACGCCCCTGACCTCAACGGGCGCAAGAAGATCCTTCAGGTCCACGCCCAGGGCAAGCCGATGGCGCCCGGCGTCGATCTCGGCAGCGTCGCACGCCGTACGCCCGGCTTCACCGGCGCCGACCTCGCGAACGTGCTCAACGAGGCCGCGTTGCTCACCGCGCGTACCAACAAGACCCAGGTCGACAACATCGCGCTCGACGAGGCGATCGACCGCGTCATCGCCGGCCCGCAGCGACGTACGCGTCTCATGAGCCCGCAAGAAGTCCTCATCACCGCGTACCACGAGGGCGGACACGCCATGGTGGCGGCGGCGATGCCCGCCACCGATCCCGTACAGAAGGTCACGATCCTTCCGCGCGGCAAGGCGCTCGGCTACACGATGGTGCTGCCTGACCAGGACAAGTACTCACAGACCCGTGGTGAGCTGCTCGACCAGCTTGCGTACATGCTGGGCGGGCGCGCGGCCGAGGAGCTTGTCTTCCATGACCCGACGACCGGCGCCAGCAACGACATCGAGAAGGCGACCAAGGTCGCGCGGGCGATGGTCACGCAGTACGGCATGACGGAGCGGCTGGGTGCCGTACAGCTCGGCTCCGAGGACCGCGAACCGTTCGTGGGTATGGAGATGACCCAGCAACGCGCCTACTCGGAGAGCACCGCGGCGATCATCGACGAGGAGGTCTCGCTGCTCATCGCCACCGCCCACCAGGAGGCGTTCGACGTGCTGGTCGAGAACCGCGATGTCCTCGACGAGCTTGTCCGCCAGTTGCTCGAGAAGGAGACGCTCGACAAGGAGCAGGTCGCGGCGATCTTCGTGCCGCTGCGCAGGCACGAGAAGCGTCCCGCCTGGACCGGCTCCGAGACGCGTCTCCCCTCCGATCTCCCGCCGGTGAACCCGCCGGTACGACCGGAGCCCGAGCTGGAACCCGTACCGGCCGGCGGACTCCAGCTGCCGCCCGGCCCGACGCCTCCCAGCGAGCCCTGGAACGACACCACGCCGACCAGTGGGTGGGCCCCGCCCGCCTGGGCCCCGGGCGGCACCAACGACCGACCGTTCGAGCAGAACTGACATGGACGGCGCCGGCCGACCTCTCCTGAGGCCCGTTGGGCACGGAGCCTTTGACCTCCCACGCATCGAGGCGGCCGTCCGGGAGATCCTCATCGCGATCGGCGAGGACCCGGACCGGGACGGCCTGGTGGACACGCCGAAGCGCGTCGCGAGGGCGTACCGGGAGGTCTTCTCCGGACTCCACACGGACCCGGCGGAGCACCTGCGGACGACGTTCGACATCGTGCAGGACGAGCTCGTGCTCGTCCGGGAGATCGAGGTCAACTCGACCTGCGAGCACCACCTCGTACCGTTCATGGGCGTGGCTCACGTGGGCTACATCCCCAGCCCGGGCAAAGGCGTTGTGGGGCTCTCGAAGCTGGCCAGGGTCGTCGACGGGTACGCGCGGCGCCCGCAGGTGCAGGAGCGGCTGACGGCCCAGATCGCCGACGCCCTCGTCGAGCGCCTCGAGCCGCGCGGCGTCATCGTGGTGCTCGAGTGCGAGCACCTCTGCATGACCATCCGTGGCGCCCAGAAGCCGAACGCGCGCACGATCACCACGGCAGTACGAGGCGAGTTGCGGGAGACCGCCGCACGCGCGGAGGCCATGTCGCTCATCCAGGGACCCCGGTGACCGCAGCCGCCCCGCTGCTCGCGCCCGGACCGACCCGGGTCGTCGGCATCCTCAACGTCACGCCCGATTCGTTCTCCGACGGCGGTCGCTACACGGACGTGGAGGCCGCGGTCGCCCAGGGTCTCGCGCTGGCCGCCGAGGGGGCTGCGCTGGTCGACGTGGGCGGGGAGTCGACCCGTCCCGGCGCAGCGAGGGTCGATGCCGAGACGGAGCTGGAGCGGGTCCTTCCCGTCGTCACACGGCTGGTCGAGGGCGGCGTCGGGGTCTCGGTCGACACGATGCGTGCGGAGGTCGCGGCGCGGTGCGTCGAAGCCGGCGCGGTGGTCGTCAACGACGTCTCCGGCGGTCTGGCGGACCCCGACATGCTGTCGACGGTCGCCGATCTCGGCTGCGTGTACGTGGCGATGCACTGGCGTGGCCACAGCTCCACGATGACTCAACATGCGACGTACGACGATGTCGTCGCCGAGGTGGTGAGCGAGCTCATGGGTCGCGTCAGAGCGGCCGTGGGCGCGGGCATCGACCCCGAACACCTCGTGATCGATCCCGGCTTGGGGTTCGCCAAGACCCCCGACCAGAGCTGGGAGGTCCTTCGGGGCGTCGAGGCCATCCACGGCATCGGCCTGCCCGTGCTCTGGGGTGCGTCGCGTAAGCGGATGCTCGACTCCGTGGCCCCGGGCGGTCCCCTGGCGCGCGATGATGCATCCGTGGCGATCACCGCGTGGCTGGCGAGCCGAGGAGCGTGGGGCGTACGGACGCACACCGCGGCCCCTCACGTGGCGGCCGTCGCCGTGGCGACGAAGCTGGAGCAGCGATGAAGGGGTTGACGCAGGCGCAGTACGAGTCGTTGCTGACCGCCGACCGCATCGAGATCGTCGGGATCACCGCCGAGGGCGTGCACGGCGTGTACGCCGATGAAGCACTGGCCGCGCAGGCGTTCGTGGTCGACGTGACGATGTGGCTCAACACCGATGAGGCTGTCGCGCGAGACGAGCTCGCGTCGACGATCGACTACGTCTCGGCCAGCCGGGTCGTACGTGAGGTCGTGGAGTCCAGCACGGTCCGGCTCGTCGAGTCGTTGTCGGCCGCGGTCTGCGAAGCGATCCTCGCGATCCCCGCGGTCCTCGCCGTACGCACCACCATGCACAAGCCGCGTGCCGCGCGAGACGCGCATGCGACGGACGTGAGCCTCACGATGACGAGGACGCGATGAGGGTCGCCTTCGGCCTGGGGTCCAACATCGGCGACCGCGTCTCTCACCTGAAGGCTGCTGTCGCCGGACTCGCCGAGGGCGGCGTCGGCCAGCTCCGGGTGTCGAGCGCGTACGAGACCGATCCGGTCGGGGGCCCGGCGCAGCCTGACTACCTCAACGCGGTCGCCGTAGGTGAGACGACTCTGGCGGCAGCAGAGCTGTTGAGCTTGGCGAAGTCCCTGGAGCACCAGGCCCAGAGGGTAGGGACGGTGCGTAATGCGCCTCGTACCCTCGACGTCGACATCCTCGCGCTCGGTGCCCTCGTGCTGCGCACCGAGCAGCTCACGGTGCCGCACCCGCGGGCCCACGAGCGTGCGTTCGTGCTCGTGCCCTGGGCCGAGGTGGACCCCGGATTCGCCGTCCCCGGGCTCGGCAAGGTCGGCGAGCTCGCCGATGCTGTCGACGCGTCAGGCGTACGACCCGGACCCGCCGTCGACCTGGGAGAGGCCCATGCCTGAATCGCCCCAGGGTGTCCAGCCCACCCGCGTCCGAGCCCTCGTCCTCGCGGCGCTCGTCGGTGCGGCCGTGACGTTCTTGGTGATGCTCCTGGTCAGCGCGTACGCACTGACGATGCCCGTCGTGCCGTGGACGACGCCGATGCTGATGTTCGCGGGCGCGGTGGCCGCGACCGTGCTGGCGCGGTTCACCTACCTCCGCAACCACGTCGTCCGTCAGTTCCAGGATCCTGTACGGGCCGTCGCCACTCTCGCCATCGCCAAGGCGCTGCTCATCGGCGGGGCGCTGCTGACCGGCGGCTACCTCACGTTCGCCCTGTTCAGCGTCGGTCACCTCGACGCACCGCTGCCCAAGCAGCGCCTCGTGATCGGGCTCGTCACCGCGGTGGCTTCGATCGCACTGGTAGTAGCCGGCTGGGCGCTCGAGCGGGCCTGCCGCGCCCCGAAGAGCAACGAGGACGAAAACCCCGACACGTAGCCGAGCCTCACGCGTGACGCCGAAACGGAGTCATACGCTGACGCGCGTGACTTCCCCACAGCATTCCCAACCGGTCTCACCGCATCGCCGTCTGGCAGAGGTGGCGATGGCCGTCGGATGCGCCTTCGCGGCCTCATCGATGTTCGGCAATGTCTGGGTCGGCCGGCTCGGGATCGTGCTGCTCGCAGCAGCCTCGTTCGTGGCGGTGCGTTCCGCGTGGAACGAGGTCTTGGAGACCCGCCTCGACGGGCACAACCAGCTGCTCTCCGGCGAGAACCGCCACCAGGATCTGCTGTTCGAGACACGCCAGTCCGCCACGATCGTGCGTGAGGTGCTGCGGAAGCGCAACAGCGTGCTCTCCGAGACGCTCAGCGCGACGCGTATCGAGCTCGCCACTACCCGTACCGAAGTCCTCCAGCGCAACCGACTCCTCGCCGAGCAGATCCGGATGATGTCCTCGATGAGGGGCGACCTGGTGGCCGCCAGGCTCGAACGGGACGAGCTCGTGGGCGAGGTCGCAGCGCTGGTCAGCCGGGTGGAGCGTCTCGAGGAGAACGTCCGGTCCGAGTCCGCCGAGGTGCTCAACCTGCCTCGCCGCGTCCGCAGGCCCGGCCGTCCGGAGACCTGGAGCACAGACGAGCTTCCCTCGATCGCCGAGATGGTGCAGTTCGAGGTCAAGAGCCCGGCGACGCCGGTCTGGAAGCAGGCCTGAGCACGACACGTCACCACACGTCACCACACAGACTCTGAGCGCCGCGCCCGGATGGGGCCCGGCGCTCAGTCATTCCTACTTCGCGAGATCGCCGACGACGTAACCGACGGACGCGACCGCCAGGGGAAGGTCAGCGCCGCGAGTGCCGGGCAGTACGGCCTCGAGCGCGGCCACATGGGCGAAGCTGGCCGTACGGAGCTTGAGCCGCCAGGGCACCTTCTCGCCGCGCGAGACGAGCCACCAGCCGGCGCGGCCGAGCGGGGCCTCGTGAGCGACGTACGTGTCGCCCACCGGTACGCGTATCACCTTGGGCAGCTTCACCGAGACGGCCCCGTCGGTACGGGTCGTGCCCTCTACGGCCGCCGACAGCAGCGCCGCGGTCGAGGTCAGCTCGTCGGCCCACGCGACGAGCCGAGAGACGGCATCGCCGGGGTGGTCAGTGACGGGGATCGCGGGGACATCGAGGTCGCCGTATGCGAGGTACGGGGCGCTGCGGCGCAGATCGGTGTCGATCCCCGCAGCGCGCGCGGCCGGCCCGGTCACTCCGTACGATCGGGCGAGTGCGGGGTCGATCACGGCTACGCCCTCGGGCAGTCCGGCGCCGACGACGAGCGCGCGCAGACCCGGTCCGAGCCCCGCGATTGTGTCGGCGAGGCTGGCCTCGTCGTCCAGCCACGCCTGGCTGGCGTCGACGGAGAGCCCCCCGAGACGGCACACCATGGGGTGCACCCGATTGCCGGACAGCTCAGCGAGCTGCTCACGCAGCGCCTCTCGAGCGACGTGGATCCGTCGCGCCAGCGTCGCGTCCGGTGCCAACCTCGCTGGCACCACGGACAAGAAGCCGAGGTGGCTGTGCAGTCGTGCGTGCTCCGCAAGCACGGTGCGTAGCCACGTGGCGCGGGGCGGTGGTGTGAGGCGCAGCGCTTCCTCGATGGTCAGCGCCGCCCCGAGCTCTCCGGCGAACGGCGCTTGCCAGTCGTGCCTGTTTGCCAGGGCCAGCAGCTGGCGGTAGTCGCGCACCTCGAACAGCTTCTCGGCCGAGCGATGGCTCGCACCGGGCCGTACCTGCGCCTCAACGATCACGTCGCCCTCAAGGCGGCAGGCGATCTCCACCAACCCCGAACGGCTCGGGTGATCCGGTCCAAGGTCGATGAGCTGCCGATGCGCCGAGTCGACGCCGAGCGGCGCGCCCAGCACGTACGTCATCGTCACCGGCGATAATCCGAAGAGGCCCGAATGACAAGCTCGGGAGAGAACCTCACCTGCTTCACCGTGCCGGTGAGAAGCAGATCGGCTGCGTTCCAGCCGATGTCGTACATGGGCTGGCGGACGGACGTCAGTGGTGTCCGCAGCTCCTTGATGATCGGCACGTCGTCGTAGCCGACGACAGCGATTTCCTCCGGGACGGCGATGTCGCGCTCCCGCAATGTGCGCATCACGCCGAGGGCGACGATGTCGTTGACGCAGAAGACCGCTGTGGGCGGCTCATCGTCCGAATCCAGGAGGTGACGCATCGCCTCCGCGCCGTCATCGCCGGTCATGTCGGGCAAGAGGACCTCGATGATCACGTTGGAAGGATCAAGGCCCGCTTCGTACACCGCAGCCATCGTCCCCGCCGAACGGTCGCGGCACTGCTGGATCTCCATCGGCCCGTTGAGCAGCGCGATCCGTCGATGCCCTTGCTCCAGCAGATGGGCGACCGCAAGGCGACCGCCCTTGACATTGTCCACGCTGACGCAGGCTCGATCGGGGCTATGGGTGTCGAGGAGGACGACCGGGATCTGCAGATTCGTCAGTAAGTCGAATCGCTCGTTCAAGTCCCCGAACGGAGTGATGAGAATGCCGCGGACGCCCTGTTCCGCGAACTGACGCAAGTAACGCGTCTCGCGATCTTCGTTCTCGTCGGAGCTGCAGAGCATCAGAAGGTGATTGTCCTCGGCAAGCCGATCCTCGATACCACGCACAATGCCTGTGTAGAAAGGATTCGCCAGGTCGAGTACGACGACGCCGACCGTCTCCGAGTGTCCAGCGCGCAACTGGCGGGCCGTGGCGTTTCGCACGAAGCCGAGTTCGTTCATCGCATCCAGTACGCGCTGCCTGGTCGACTCCGAGACAAAGTCGGGTCGATTCAGCACGTTCGACACGGTGCCGACCGACACGCCCGCCACGCGCGCTACGTCCTTGATGCTTGCTCTGTCTCTACCCACGTCTCGTCCCTTCCGTACTCGTATCCTGCCTGATCGGACCACGAACCGGCGGGCACGTGGTCGGCGCGGCCCGAAGAGGTGGACGCACGTGCGGGAACGTCCATACGTTAGCGCGATCCTGGTTTGGCTGTCGCGCCGGGCTCTGCCACCTATTGGTGTGCTGTGATAATGCAGGACACCGGCTGAGCAGTTGCATTCCCCTTGTCTCGTGCATATTGTGAGAGTTGTCGGTTGAGAGAGACCGGCGGTGTTCTGTCCGAACCAGCTTGGGAGAAGCATATGGTTAGCAAGATGACGGTGGTGCTGGAAGACGACGTCGACGGCAGCGTTGCTGCTGAGACGATTCGTTTTGCGCTCGATGGCGTGAACTACGAAATCGACCTATCCACTGCGAATGCCGGAAAGTTCCGCGCTGCTGTTGCACCGTGGGTCGGATCCGCGCGTCGCACCGGTGGACGCAAGGCCCAGGGGCGTGCGGTTGCTCGCGGTGCCTCCAACGCGAACACGATTCGCACATGGGCGCGGAGCCAGGGCTTCGAGGTAAGCGATCGCGGCCGCGTGTCCGCTGAGATCCGCAAGTCTTACGAAGACGCGCACTGACCCACGAGACACCCCGTCGTGTCAGGGGCCGGGAGCGATCCCGGCCCCTGAGCCGTCTTCTGGCAGCGGTCTGACCAAGAGATGCGCTGACAGCGAACGTGGAACAGTCCGGTGGGACAGTGACGTTACGTAGACTGATACGTACCGTCGGAGCATGTGAGGCGCACGCCTGGCGGGGCGCGGGGGGCTTTAGGGCTCCGAGAGGAGAAGAAGGTGTCGATGTTCGAGCGGTTCACTGATCGTGCCAGACGAGTCGTCGTGCTGGCGCAGGACGAAGCGCGCATGCTCAACCACAA
>JADGPB010000454.1 GCA_017882655.1 Propionibacteriales bacterium | reverse complement strand
CGACTTTGGTCGCGAAGGTGAACACGGCTGCGTCCTGCTCCGACAGTGTGCTCCCGTCCGGGACGAGGGCCAACGCTTGGACCGTCTCGCCGTCCCCGCAGACATCGCGGAGGAACGACGCGTGGGCGACGGTGCAGTAGGTCGAATGGAGCGCTCGGGCGGCGGCGATCGTGGCGATCTCGAACCGTCGCCGGTCCATGCCACCGCGGATCGTCAGGTTGAGGGTCGCCCATGCCTTCGCCACGTCCGGCCGGGTTGAGAAGCATCCGGCGTAGTCGGGGAGGAAGCCCCAGCTGTCACGCTGAGACCTGTACCACTGCGCGAGCGCACCATCGGCCGCGCTCTCGGCCGTCGTCTCGATGAACATGACCTATTGTCCGGCCGCGCATCCGCACCGACAATGCCCCAATGACGGCCACTTCAGTGGGCTCGCGACTCAGAACGGAGGACCCCACGGCCTGCGCATCTATACCCCCCAGGGGAATGTTCGTACCGTCTGCAGCGTTGACCTGGCGTCTGTTGTCCGCGGTGGTCTGTAGGCTGCCACCACCAACTTGAGGGAGTCGCATCGATGTCTGACGAGGTCCGGGAGATCATCATCGTGGGGTCGGGTCCGGCCGGTTACACGGCTGCGATCTACGCCGCGCGCGCGGAGCTGAAGCCGCTGGTGCTCGAGGGTTCGATCACCGCCGGCGGGGCGCTCATGAACACCACCGAGGTCGAGAACTTCCCCGGCTTCTCCGACGGCATCATGGGTCCCGACCTGATGGATCAGATGCGCGCCCAGGCGGAGAAGTTCGGCGCCGAGATCATCACCGACGACGCCATCGAGCTACGCCTCGACGGTCCGATCAAGACGGTCGTCGACTCCGAGGGCAACGAGTACAAGGCCAAGGCCGTCATCCTCGCCATGGGCTCCGGCTACAAGCGTCTCGGCCTTCCCGACGAGGACCGCCTCTCCGGTCGCGGCGTCTCGTGGTGCGCGACGTGCGACGGCTTCTTCTTCAAGAACAAGCCCATCGTGGTCGCCGGCGGCGGAGACTCGGCCGTCGAAGAGGCCACGTTCCTCTCCCGCTTCGGCACGTCGGTGACGATCGTCCACCGCCGCGACGAGCTGCGCGCCTCGAAGATCATGGTCGCCCGCGCCGAGGCCGACCCGAAGATCGACTTCGCCTGGAACTCCCAGATCACCGCCATCAACGGCGAGACCAAGGTGGAGTCGGTCACCGTGAAGGACACCATCACCGGTGAGCTTCGTACGATCCCGGCCGAGGGCGTCTTCGTCGCGATCGGCCACGAGCCGCGCTCGGAGCTGGTCAAGGACCAGGTGGAGGTGGATCCCGCCGGCTACGTCAAGGTGATCGACCGCTCCACTCGTACCAACCTCTCCGGCGTGTTCGCCTGCGGCGACCTTGTCGACCACACGTACCGTCAAGCAGTCACCGCTGCAGGCAGTGGCTGCGCGGCCGCACTCGACGCCGAGCGGTTCCTGCTGGAGCTCGCCGACTCCGAGGTGCTCGCCACAGCGGCGAGCTGACCTGTCACACTGGCTCTCACAAAGGAGAGACGCATGTCACACGCCATCGACGTCACCGACGCCGACTTCGCCGCCAAAGTCCTGAAAGCTCCCCGCCCAGTGGTCGTCGACTTCTGGGCCGACTGGTGCGCCCCGTGCAAGCAGCTCTCGCCGATCCTCGACGAGCTCGCGCAGACCTTTGACGGTCGGATCGACTTCGTCAAGATCGACACGAACGAGAACATGGGGGTGCCCGCCCAGTACGGCGTGCTGCGTCTCCCGACCGTCCTCGTCTTCTCCGGCGGTGAGATCGTCAAGCAGTTCATGGGTGCCGTGCCGAAGCTTCAGCTGCGCAAGGCGCTCGAAGAGGTCGCGTAGCTCAAGCAATGACAAGGGGCGACGAGACGCCGTTCGGGTCGGGTCCTCCCGATCCGGCTGCTGTCCCTGCGCCCCGAGCCTGGGGACCGGCGCCTCGACGCTGGGTGCCGGGACCATCCTGGGCCGGCGCGCCGACGACGGCTGGCGCGCCGAGAGCACGGCGCTCCGCACTCACGCCGCTTCCCGAGGATGACGACGAGATCGTCTCCGCGCCGCGCCGCTCCGCCCTCAGCCCCCGAGATGACGAGGAGCTCGACGACGCCGTCGCACCGCGCCGCTCGGCGCTGAGCCCGCTGCCGCTCGACGAACAGCCCGCGACGGCCCGCCGATCCGCCTTCACTCCCGCCGAGCCCGACGACGACCCGGCGCCGCGACGCTCCGCGTGGGTCGACGAGGACGACGACGAGGAGGAGGGGTACGAGGAGACGCTCCGGATTCCGCTGCCGCGGCGATCGAGCGAGTACGCGACCGCGGCCCGCGCGATCCAGCCCGCGCTGCCTGATCTCGGGCCCACCCCGGAGTCGCCGGAGTCCCCCGTCGAGGTGTTCTCGCCTGAGGAGGCCCCTTCGCCGGTCACGGACGCGATCAGCCAGCCGTCCCCGTCCGTACAACCCACGCTCCCCGACCCCGTGCGCTTCGTGCCCATCGAGGCCGAGTTCGCCAACACAGAGCTCCCGCCAGTGCGGGAGGCCACCATGGCCGCAGCGGCCGTCGCCGCAGAGGTCCTGGCCATGCCCGACCTCGCGGAGCTACCGGCCGCAGTCACCGAGAAGCAGGAGTTGCTCGCCGAGGAAACGGACATGGTCAGCGAGGGCGCGCCCCCCGTCGAGGAAGACTCCTCGACGGTCGGAGACGACACGGCCAC
>JADGPB010000453.1 GCA_017882655.1 Propionibacteriales bacterium | reverse complement strand
GGCGGCGAGGACTCGTAGGTGTACGACACGGACCGCGGCATCGAGGAGCTGGATCGGCGTCGCGGCGACGAGACCGTGACGCTGTCCTGGCTGGCCGAGGAGCTGCGTACGTTCGTCGACCTGCACCCGGAGTTCGAGACCCCGGTCGACCGGCTCGCCACCTGGCTCGCGCGCCCGGAGGACGACGACTGAGACGTCGTACCCCCGGCCCGGAGCTGCGCGGGTTGTCGGTTTCCCTACACCTCCGGGAGGTCGTCGTCCCGATCGCCTCGTGCGCGCTTGAGCGCGAGCCCGGTGCTCGGCAGCACCCCGCACACGACGATGACGGCGTTGAGCGCCGCGACAATGCTCCACAACGCCACGTTGGACGACAGGGAGCTCACGGCGACGGCGAGGTCGAGAAGAGCGCTGCCGACAAGTGCGCCGCGGATGTAGAACCGCTGCCGCCACGTCGTCCAGGCGATCCAGCCCAGCAACGCCCCGTACAGGAGAAGCATGATGCCGACGCCGATGGAGAACCGACCGTGCGACTGTACGGACGAGCCGATCCCGAGCGCCACGACGACAAGGGCGAACACGCCCGTGAGGACGGCCGCTACGCTTAGTGGCACGGGCCGTGTCGCCGGATGTCGGCGTTCAGGGACGCTCATGCAGGTTCCTCGTCTCAAATCGGTGATGCCGACCATCCCACAACGTGGTCAGAGAGTGTCTCGATAACGACTTCTTTCCGCTGAACCCTAAACTATGGTGGTTTTGAGGCTCCCCGATGCTGACCGGTCGGTAGTCTTCCCCACGGAGCCATCAATCGACCACAAGGAGCTTCATCCGCATGGACTGGCGTGACAGGGCTGCCTGTCTCACGGAAGACCCTGAGCTGTTCTTCCCGATCGGCAACACGGGTCCCGCGCTGCTCCAAATCGAGGACGCGAAGCGCGTGTGCGCGCGTTGCGAAGTGCGGGACAAGTGCCTGCAGTGGGCGCTCGACGCCGGACAGGACCACGGCGTCTGGGGCGGCATGAGCGAGGACGAGCGTCGTGCGCTGAAGCGCCGCGCAGCCCGCTCACGGATGCGCGCCGGCTGATCAACCGACCGGCACCTCGACCACGGCACGGGCTCCTGGCCCATCAGGGTTGGGGCCGAGCTCGAACTGACCGTGAAGGTCTGAGACGAGCGTCTCCACGATCGACAGGCCGAGGCTCGTCGTGCTGCCCGCCTGGAAGTCGTCCGGGAGCCCTCGGCCGTTGTCGATGACCTCGATCCGCAAGGTCGTGCCGCGCCTCACCGGCCTGACCACGACCTCGCCGGCACCCGACGAGAACCCGTGCTCGATGGCGTTCTGACACAGTTCGGTGAGTACCAGCGACAGGCTCGTGGCAGCGGCTGCCGCGACCTCGCCGAACGTGCCATCGCGGCGGGCGATGACGTGGCCACGAGACGATGCCACATCGCCGACATGGCGCAGCAGACGGTCCATCACGTCGTCGAACTCGACGCGGCCATCGAAGGTCTGGGACAAGATCTCGTGGACGATGGCGATGGCCTGGACGCGCGACATCGCGTGCTGGAGCGCGAGGACGCCCTCCTCGGACTGGATCCTGCGGGCCTGCAGGCGCAGGAGGGCCGCAACGGTCTGCAAGTTGTTCTTCACCCGGTGGTGGATCTCACGGATCGTGGCGTCCTTGGTGACCAGCTGACGCTCACGACGCCGGAGCTCGGTCGTGTCGCGAAGGACCAGCAACGTGCCGATGGGGCCGCTCTTGTCGGTGAGCGGCACGACCTTGACGTTCACCGATCCCCGCTCGCTCTCCACCTCGACGGTCGCCGGGAGCTGCTGGCTGATCACCTTGGCCGGAGCCCTCTCAGTGGGCTCGGCGCCGACCGTGAGGTTGGAGGTGAGCAGCGCGATGTCCTCGCCAACGAGGTCCCCCTGGAGGCCGAGGCGGCGATACGCGGAGACCGCGTTCGGGGAGGCGTACGACACAACGCCGCCCGTGCTGAGCCTGATGATCCCCTCGCCGATGCGAGGGACACCCGAGGCGACGGCGCGCGGTGACGACTTCTTGGCGCGGTACGGGAAGTCGCCCCGCCACAGCATGTCGGTGAGGATGTCGGCGATCTCGCGGTAGTTGTCCTCGAGCGCACCCGGGGCTCGCACGCCCATCTGGTTGGTGTGGCGCTCGATGACGGCGATGCAGTGCCCGTTCCGTACGACGGGGATCGCCCAGATGTCGACAGGGATCCCGGCTTGGAGCTTGTTGTCGCCAGCGGCGCAGACCTCCTCGGTCAGGTAAGCCTCCGTGACGAGGTGCTCGGGGTCATAGCTGATCACCTCGCCCACCACGTCGTCCTCGAGCGCGGTCGGTCCGGTCGCGGGTCGTACCTGCGCGGCCGCCCAGAACTCGTTGTCGTCGATGCCCGGTACCCAGCAGATCAGGTCGGAGAAGCTGAGGTCGGCGAGGAGGTGCCACTCGCTGAGGATGTCGGCGAGAGTCCCCACGTCCTCAGCGCCGAGATCGGTGTGGTCGGCAACGACCTGGGCCAAGGACAGCATGCGGCTCACCTTAGCGAGTCGCAGTTAGTGGCCCCGGTGTCGCCCGTGGCAGAATGACCACTCGTGCCCACGCAGTTCGGCGAGGGTGGAGACACTGAGGAGACCAGCATGGGCAAAGGTGGACGAAAGCGTCGCGCTCGCCGCAAGAACGCCGCTAACCACGGCAAGCGTCCGAACGCCTGACAGCGACAACGACAAAGCCCTCGTCCATGGACG
>JADGPB010000452.1 GCA_017882655.1 Propionibacteriales bacterium | reverse complement strand
ACCGACGAGGAGCTGTGGCACGCGCTCGAGGTGGCCCAGGCGACAGACTTCGTCCGCGAGATGACCGGCCAGCTCGACGCGCCGATCGCCCAGGGCGGTACGAACGTGTCCGGCGGACAACGGCAACGGCTGTCCATCGCGAGAGCGCTGGTCAAACGACCTGACATCTACATCTTCGACGACTCGTTCTCGGCCCTCGACGTGACCACCGACGCCAAGCTGCGTGCGGCGCTCGTCGCGGAGACCAGGGAGTCGGCGGTTCTGATCGTCGCCCAGCGGGTCTCGACGATCCGGGACGCCGACGACATCATCGTCCTCGAGGCGGGCCGCATCGTCGGCCAGGGCAGCCATGACGAACTGCTGCTGACCTGCGAGACATATGCCGAGATCGTCGATTCCCAGCTGAGCGTGGAGGAGGCCGCATGAGCACCGAAACCGACGTCCCGACGGACGCCACCACCGACGAGAACAAGCCGGTGGTCGCCAACGAGCGACCGAAGTTCGGCCCCCAGCGCCGCGGTCACGGTCCCATGGGCGGCCCTATGGGTGGCGGAGCCGCAGAGAAGGCCATCAACTTCCTTCCGTCGCTGAAGCGCCTCGTCGGCTACCTCAGCCCGCAGAAGGTGGCGGTCTCGATCGTCATCGCCGTCGCCGCCCTCGGTGTCACCTTCAACGTCCTGGGCCCCAAGGTCCTCGGCAAGGCCACGGACGTGATCTTCGCCGGCGTCGTCGGCAAGCAGCTGCCGGCGGGCGTCCCGATCCCGACCATCATCGCCGCACTCCGCGCCAAGGGGCAGGGCCAGATGGCCGACATGCTGAGTGGCATGAACGTCGTCCCGGGCCAGGGCATCGTGTTCAACGACCTGTTCAGGTGGCTCATGCTCGCGGTCGGCCTGTACGCGATCGGCGCGATCCTCATGTGGACCAACGGCTGGATCCTCAACAGCGTCGTGCAGAAGACCGTGTACGAGATGCGTCGCCAGGTGGCCACGAAGCTCGAGCGACTGCCCTTGTCGTACTTCGACAAGCAGCCGCGTGGCGAGCTGCTCAGCCGCGTGACGAACGACATCGACAACGTGTCGCAGAGCCTGCAGCAGACGCTGTCGCAGCTGTTGACCAGCCTGCTCACGGTGGTCGGCGTGCTCATCATGATGCTCACGGTGTCGCCGATCCTGACGATCATCGCCCTCGTGTCGATCCCCGTCTCCGTCGGCCTCGTCATCGTCATCGGCAAGCAGTCGCAGAAGCGGTTCGCCGCCATGTGGAAGCACACCGGTGAGCTCAACGGCCAGATCGAGGAGGCCTTCACCGGCCACGCGCTCGTCAAGGTGTTCGGGCGTCAGCAGGAGATGAACACGACGTTCCACGACAAGAACGCCGAGCTGTACAAGGCGGCCTTCGGCGCGCAGTTCATCAGCGCGATCATCATGCCGGTGATGTTCTTCGTCGGGAACCTGTCGTACGTGCTCGTCGCGGTCGTCGGTGGTCTTCGGGTCGCGGCCGGCCAGCTCAGCCTCGGCGACGTGCAGGCGTTCATCACGTACTCGCGTCAGTTCACCCAGCCGCTGACGCAGATCGCGTCGATGTCCAACCTGCTGCAGTCGGGTGTCGCCTCGGCCGAGCGCGTGTTTGAGGTGCTCGACGCCGAGGAGATGAGCGCCGAGTCGACCGGGATCCTGCCCGAGCCCGTACAGGGCAAGGTCGCGTTCGAGAACCTCGCCTTCTCGTACCTGGCCGACAAGCCGCTCATCGAGAACCTCAACCTTGAGGTGGAGCCCGGCCAAACCGTCGCGATCGTCGGCCCGACCGGTGCCGGCAAGACGACGCTGGTGAACCTCGTCATGAGGTTCTACGAGCTGAACGCGGGTCGGATCACGCTCGACGGCGTCGACATCAGCTCGATTCCCAGGGCCGACCTGCGCAGCAACCTCGGGATGGTGCTCCAGGACACCTGGCTGTTCCACGGCACGATCCGCGACAACATCGCGTACGGCCGCCCGGATGCCACCGATGAGGAGATTCACGCCGCGGCTCGCGCCACGTACGTGGACCGCTTCGTCCACACTCTGCCCGAGGGGTACGACACGGTCATCGACGAAGAGGGCAGCAACGTCTCCGTCGGCGAGAAGCAGCTCATCACGATCGCGCGGGCGTTCCTCGCCGATCCGGCGCTCCTGATCCTCGACGAGGCCACCAGCTCGGTCGACACCCGCACCGAGGTGCTGGTGCAGAAGGCTATGGGTGCCCTGCGTCACGGGCGTACGTCGTTCGTGATCGCTCACCGTCTCTCGACGATCCGCGACGCCGACGTCATCCTCGTGATGGAGCACGGCCAGATCGTCGAGCAGGGGAACCACGCCTCGCTGCTGGCTGCCAAGGGTCCGTACTACGACCTGTACCAGTCGCAGTTCTCCGGGGCCACCACCCCAGACGATGAGGAGCTTCCTCAGCTGGCCGGTGCCGGGGCAGGGTCTCGCGCGCCGCGCCAGTCCTGACTCCGAAGCGGTCCTAGCCTGATGGCGTTCGTGACCGTCATGTACGTCGACCAGGTCCGACGCATCGCTCAGGGACCGGTTCCGCGGCCGGTGCCGGGGCAGTACGGATGGCAGGTGCCCACCCGCTAGTTCCGGTCGGCGCCAGGGTTTGACCGGGGTAGGCGCGCCTCGTCGGCGCCGACCCACTCCCTACGCTGGTGGTATGAGCACAGCCCCCGTACAGGTACCCCCGAGCCCCATGAGTCTGGGCGACGTCTTCACCGCCACGTTCTCTGTGTTC
>JADGPB010000451.1 GCA_017882655.1 Propionibacteriales bacterium | reverse complement strand
GCGGGGACCTCGGCCCGCGACATCGGGGTGGGCGTGACCTCCGGCTGGTACGACCAGATCACCTCGGCGAGCCCGCCACTCTCACGCAGCGCCACCGTGGCACGAGCATTGGCGATCGTGGCATCGACCTTGAGCCGGTTCCGTACGATCCCCGCGTCGGCCATCAGCCGCGCCACGTCGGCATCGTCGAAGGCCGCCACAGCGTCGGGGTCGAAGTCGGCGAACGCCTCGCGGAACGCCGGCCGTTTCCGCAGGATCGTGATCCACGACAACCCTGACTGGAACGCCTCCAGGCTCAGCCTCTCGAACAGACCCCGCTCGTCGCGTACCGGCAAGCCCCACTCGGTGTCGTAGTAGTCGCGCAGCAGCGGGTCGGACGATCCCCACGACCGGGCCAGACCGTCGGTACCGATCTCGAGGTCGGGCGAGACCGTCATGGCCTTACGCGGATCTCGTGACGACCGTGTCGCACAGCGCGTCGAGGCCGCGCTTCGCGGGACCTTCGGGCAACCCGACCAGGTACGACCTCGCCACCTCGGCGCGACGCGCGATCTCAGCCCTGGTATCGGCGATCACGCGATGCGACCGCAACAGCGACAACGCCCGTCCCACCTCCGGCTCGCTCAGCGGCCGGGTCACCAGCTCCTGAAGCTCAGCGTCCGCGTGGTCCGTCGAGGCGGCTACCGTGAGCGTAGCCAGGGTCTGTACGCCCTCGCGCAGGTCGGTTCCCGGCGTCTTGCCCGTCGTGTCGCTCGTGATGTCGATGAGGTCGTCGGACAGCTGGAAGACGACGCCGATCTCCTCGCCGAAGCGGGTGAGCGCGTCGAGGTCCTCCTCGCCGAGCCCGGCGACCATGCCGCCGAACCGGGCGGACGTCGCGATGAGCGAACCGGTCTTGTCGGACACGACCGCGAGATGGTGCTCGACCGGCGCGGTGTCGCGCGGCCCGAGGAGCTCGGCGATCTGCCCCTGTACCAACCGGGCGAACGTCTCGGCCTGCACGGCCACGAAGTCCGTGCCCAGCGTCGCGACGACGCTCGACGCACGGGCGAAGAGGAAGTCGCCGACCATGATCGCGACGGAGTTGCCGTACACGGCATTGGCGCTCGGCGCGCTGCGCCGCAGCTCCGCGGAGTCCATGACGTCGTCGTGGTAGAGCGACGCGACGTGGGTCAGCTCGACCACCAGTGCCGCCTTGATAACGCTCTCGTCGTCGATCTCACGGCCCAGGTCACGACCTATCCCTGCCGCCAACGCCACCAGCATCGGCCGGAACCGCTTGCCGCCGGCCCGCGTGATGTGGCGCGCCACCTCGGTGACGAACTCCGTCCGAGCGCTGGCCGCAACCAGCAGCCGGTCCTCGATCGTCGCGAGCAGGCCTTTGACCCACTCGGACAGCGCCTCGTCGGCGGCGTCCGAAGCCACCGTCACCGAAGCAACTGCGAAGCCGACGCCGCCAGGTCCACTATCCACCCGGGCAGGATACCGAGAAGAACCGTCATCACGGCACCGACCGCCACGACGACGGTCGTCCCGAGGCCCGGAAGAGCGACGTGGACGTCGGTGATCTCGGGATCAGGCTCGGTGAAGAACATCACGGCGACGACCCGCAGGTAGAAGGCCGCGGCGACGAGGCTCATGATCACGGCCACGAGCACCAGCCACCAGTACCCGCCACGCCACGCGGCGCTGAACACGGCCCACTTACCGATGAAGCCGGCTGTCGGCGGGATGCCTGCGAAGCTCAGCATGAACAGTGTCATCGCGGCGCCGATCCACGGATGCTTCCTGCCGAGCCCCTGCCACGCAGCGAGGTCGTTGCGCTCGCCCGCCGCGCCACGGACCATCGTCACGATGCCGAAGGCGCCCAGCGTCGCGAAGCCGTACGCAGCCATGTACACGGCGATCGCCGCGGTGCTGCCGATCTGACCCGCCGGAAGACCGGTGGTCGCGGTCGACGCGCCGACGACGGCGGTGAGCAGGAAGCCGGCGTGGGCGACCGAGGAGTACGCGAGGAGGCGCTTGATGTCCTTCGACACGATCGCCAGCACCGAGCCGACCAGCATCGTGAGGACGGAGATGCCCGCCACCACCGGCTGCCACTCCCAGCGGCTGCCGCCGAGCGCGACGAACAGCAAGCGGAGCATCGCGCCGATCGCGGCGAGCTTCGTGCAGACAGCCATGAACGCGGTGACCGGCGTCGGGGCGCCCTGATAGACGTCGGGGGTCCACGAGTGGAACGGCACCGCGCCGATCTTGAACAGCAGGCCAACCAGCAGCAGCACCATGCCGGCGACGAGCAGCGCGTCGTGCTCGCTCGGCGTCGCGACGGCCGCGTCGATCTTGGCGAACGAGAACGAGCCCGAGTAGCCGTACAGCAACGCCGCACCGAACAGGAAGATCGCGCTCGACAGTGACCCGAGCAGGAAGTACTTCAGCGCAGCCTCGTGGCTCAGCAACCGCCGGTAGCGTGCCAGTCCGCTGAGCAGGTAGAGCGGCAGCGAGAGCACCTCGAGCGCCACGAACATCGTCAGCAGGTCGTTCGCCGCCGGGAAGAGCAGCATGCCGGTCACCGCGAAGAGCATGAGCGGGAAGACCTCGGTGTGCTCGAGCCGCGCCCGCGCCGCGTCGCGTTCCAGCGGCGAGTTGGGCACTGCGGCCGCCATCGGGGTGAAGCTCGTCACGCCCGCGCCCAGCTTCCGCTCGGCGAACAGGAGAGCCGAGAGCAGGGAGAAGATGAGGATCAGCAACCAGATGATCTGCGTCGGAC
The DNA here is from genome assembly GCA_017882655.1 of Propionibacteriales bacterium. GTDB lineage: Bacteria > Actinomycetota > Actinomycetes > Propionibacteriales > Propionibacteriaceae > Fen-668. The sequence goes on along the minus strand of JADGPB010000451.1, from coordinate 7 downwards.
CGTCGAC
>JADGPB010000450.1 GCA_017882655.1 Propionibacteriales bacterium | reverse complement strand
CGCCGGGGTTCTCACCGGTAGACAGCTCCAGAAGGCGCGCAAGTTCTCGATCTTCGGATGTTTCGTGTTCGGCGCCGTAGCGACCCCCTCGACCGATCCGTTCTCGATGACCGCGCTCGCGCTGCCGATGGCGATCATGTACCTGGTGGATCGTCCACCCGACGGCCGGTCGAGAAGAGGGCGGTCCTTGGCCACGAAATCGTCGGCGGACATCTCGGGCTTGGGCGAGGGATTCTCAGGTGATGCTGAGTACCGCCAGGGTTCCAATACTCACGATCACCAAAGCGATCACGATCCAGTAGCTGGACGCTGTGAGCTTGCCGACGGCGTACTCGCCCATGAGCGTCCGGCTCTGGGCGATCCCGGACATGTAGAACAACAGCGGCAGCAGAAGGACCGCGTTGATCACTTGGGTGCCGATGAGGATCGGCACGAGCGGAATGCCGGGGATGAGCACGAGACCGGCGCCGATGACGGTGACAACGCCGAAGGTGCCGTAGAACAGCGGCGCCTCCCTGATGCTGTCATCAAGTCCTGCGGGGCGTCCCGCCACGTCGCAGACCGAGTACGCGGTGGACAGGGGCAGGATCGACGCAGCGAGCAGTGCGGCGCCGACCAAGCCGATCGCGAACAGCTGCGCCGCCAGGTGTCCTGCGAGCGGTTCCAGGGCTCGGGCTGCGGCCGATGCGTCGTTGATCGCGATGCCATTGCGGTGCAGAGTCGCCGCACAGGACACCACGACGAAGAACCCCACAACGCCTGTCAGGACAGCTCCCGAGATCACGTCGATGCGCAGGAGCTTCAGCTGTTGAGGGTTGATCTTCTTGTCCACCGCATAGGACTGGATGAACGCCAGACCCCACGGAGCGAGCGTGGTTCCCAGGGTTGCCGTAGCGAGGAGCAAGGCATCCTTCGTCGGAGGCAAGCTGGGGGTGACGAGTCCCTGGAAGGCGGCTCCCCAGTCCGGTTTGGAGAGCAGGCCGGCGCCAATGTAGGCGAGGAAGATGGCTGACAGGGCCAGGAGGACTCGTTCCACCCCGCGGAAACCGCCGCGCAGCACGAGCACGGAGACGACGATCGCGCCGATGGGAACCGAAACCCATCGCGGGATCCCGAAGATCTCGCCTCCGGCGGCGATGCCGGCGAACTCAGCCGTGGTCGTGCCGATGTTGGCCAACAGGAGCGCCGAGATCGACATCATCCCGGCCCTCGCGCCGTACCGCTGCCGGATGAGGCCTGCCAACCCCTGGCCTGTCACCACCCCGATCCTGGCGCCCAGGTCCTGGAACAGGATCAGAGCAACCGTCGAAACCAGCAGGACCCAGAGCAGTCGGTACCCGTAGGACGCCCCGAGCACCGAGTACGTGGTGATGCCGGCCGGGTCGTCGTCGGACAGGCCAGCGATCAGGCCAGGGCCCATGACCGCCGCCAAGGCGACGAGTGGGGCGATCCCGCGCTTCTTCGTGACGGGCGCACCGATGGAGGTCTGAGTCATCTCATGCCCCGATCTCGCTCTGCCATGGCCAGCGACGGTCGTGCTCGCGGGCCAGGACATCCACCACGTCGTCGGCCAGGATGCGGCCGATGGGCATTCCCGCGTCGTCCAGCACCAACAGCCCGGTGCCCCGATGATCGGCGATCGCTTCGATCACCTCTCCCATCGACGCGTGGGCCTCGATCGTGACGAGTGGCGAAGTGGTCAGCTCAGACACGGGCCGATCCGACGCCACACCAAGCAGCTGCGCAGCGCTGACCTCGGCGATGGCACGAGTCCCATCCATCACCACGATGCTGGCGACCTGATCGGGGCGGTCGCGTGCCACGGTGAGCTCGGCCACGGCATCCGCGACGGTGGCGTCAGCCGCGATCGTGATCAGGTCCGAGGTCATGATTCCGGCGGCGGTGCGCTCGTCGTAGGAGAGCAGCGCGCGCAGCCGCCCCAGCGCGGCCGGCTCCATCGACGACAGGAACTGCTCCCGCTCGTACGGCTCGAGGTCTCGCAGGGCGTCGACCGCCTCGTCGAGCTCCATGTGAGAAAGGATCGCGGCGGCACGTTCCGGCGTGCCATCCCGCAGCAGCGCGACGGCGTCCTCGTCGTCCAACACCTCCAGAGTGTCGGCGGCACTCTCGAGGTCCAGGTGCTCGAGGAGTTCACGACGCTCGGATCGACCCAGGTCGTCCAGCAGCTCGGCCAGCTCACCCGGGTTCAGCAGTCGCAGACCCTCCTGGGTCCGGTTGAGACGGAAGCTGCCCTCCGACACCGCCAGTGAGTGCACTCCTGCCCAGTCCAGGACCTGCGCCGGAGTGGGCGTCCGGCTCGCACTCCCGAGCAGGGCACGTCGCAGGAATGATCCCCAGGAGACGTCGACGCCCACCAGATGCCAGAACCCGGCCGTCTTCGCCAGGTACAGGTCTGACGCCCGCACAACCCGTACTCCGGCAACATCGACCAGCTGATGGTCGATCACGTCAGCGACCAGCATGATCTCCCCGGGCCTCCGCTGGACATCGACGAGGTCAAACCGGCTCTGGGCCAGCTCGATCCGTCCCTGTTCGACGTCCGCCACATCCTCGGCATGCAACCAGCAGGAACGACGCCCGATACGCACGTGGAAGCCGGCCACATGCGGATGCACTCCCTCCGCCCGCACCACGACGTCGGTGACCCGGCCCACCAGCGTGCCGTCCTGCGCGCGAACGGGGCGTCCGACCAGGCCGGCGACCGACACCAGCGCCTCGGACAATGCCTGTGCCAGGACCGTGGAGCGCCTCCCTCTGAGGCGGGGG
>JADGPB010000449.1 GCA_017882655.1 Propionibacteriales bacterium | reverse complement strand
CACTACTCGTCGGCGTTTGTTAGCAGGAGTCGGGTTGCCGTTTGTCAGCCGGAGTCAGTGTGTGCAGAATGCCGCGGTCCTTCGGTGTGCTCTGCGAGACTGATGGTCGTGGTTCACCGAAAAGGGCGGGGCGCAATGGCCTCACGGCGGGCATTCTCGACTCAGGTGATGTCGTGCGTCCTGGCGGTGGCGTTACTGGCGGGTTGCTCTCAGCCTTCGCCTCAAGCACCCCTCGGGACGCCGTCGGCGACACCGAGCTCCGCCACCTCCCGTACCGACGCCCCTGTCACACCGTCGGCATCATCGAGCGCTGCCACCTTGGGTAGCGACGCTGATCGGGCGACGGCGTACGCGCGAGTCACGAGTGAGCTCGCGGACTTCCTCGACGCGTGGAAGACGAAGGGCTATGCCGAGGCGAGCAAGGCGTACCTCGCACCCGCCATGCAGGCCACGTCACCGGACGACGTGCTGGTGCTGGCGTCCGGCCGAGTCGTGAACGTCAGGCCGGATCAGTGGACGTCGGCAGACCTGTTCGTCGTCTACGTGGACTTCGACCTGACGTTCGCCGGCAGCTTCGGCGCGTGGGGGAACGGGCGGAGCAGCCGGTTCGTCACCGCGACCGCACGTACAGGGACCATCCCGTACGTGCTCGACTTCGCGACTGGTCCTTGACAGTCAGCGCACCGGGTCGACCGCGGGCCAGCGGCCGCGGAGGTACGAGTCGGGGTAGCGGGCGCGGGAGTCGACGTCGAGCTCGGCAGCGGCGCGCAGCGGCCAGGACGGCTCGCGGAGCGCGACCCGGCCGACGGCGATGAGGTCTGCGTGGCCCTCGTCGAGGATCGCCTGCGCCTTGAACGGGTCCGTGATGCGGCCGACCGCGCAGACGCGGATGCCGGCGGCGCGTACGGCTGACGCGAGCGGGATCTGGTAGTCGTCGTCGGTCGGCATGTGCGCCATGACGTTGCCGCCGCTGGAGACGTGGATCACGTCCACGCCGTGCTCGGCGAGCATGGGCGCAAGCCGTACCGAGTCCTCGAGCGACCAGCCGTGGTCGACCCACTCGGTCGCGGAGATCCGTACGAACAGGGGCTTGCCCTCGGGCCAGACGTCACGCACCGCGTCGACCACCTCGAGCAGCAGCTTCGTACGACCGGTGAAGTCGCCGCCGTAGGAGTCCGTGCGGTGGTTCGACAAGGGGGAGAGGAACTCGCTGATGAGGTACCCGTGCGCCGCGTGGATCTCGACGACGTCGAACCCGGCCTGGTCGGCACGCTGGGCTGCCTGGGCGAACGCGGCGACCACCGTCGCGATGTAGTCGGCGCCCGCTTCAGTGGGGGTGGCCAGACCGGGGAAGGGGATCGGGCTCGGTCCGTACGTCTCCCAGCCGCCCTCCTCGATCGGCACCGAACCCGACTTCGCAGGGTCGAAACCGCTGTAGGTGGAGGCCTTGCGTCCGGCGTGCGCCAGCTGGACGCCCATCGCGGCGCCGTGCTCATGGACGAAACCGACGATGTGGGTCCACGCGTCGCGCTGGTCGTCGTTCCAGATGCCGGTGCAGTTCGCGGTGATCCGGCCCTCGGGGAGTACGCCGGTGGCCTCGGCGATGATCAGGCCGAAGCCTCCCGTCGCGCGGGCCCCGTAGTGCACGAGGTGCCAGTCGGTCGGGACGCCATCACCCTCGGTCACCTGGTACTGGCACATCGGGGGAAGCACGATGCGGTTGTCGAGGGTGAGATCGCGCAGCGTGATGGGGTCGAGCAAGGAGGTCATGCGCTCAGCCTAGGGCGAGATGATAACCCCCCGGGGGTTTATCTCAGGGCGCGGTCCGGTCCGGGTCATCGACCTCAACTGGGATGACTTCGCCCGGGACGACGTCGCCGGACGGGAGGGCGGGGCGCGTCGCTTCGTTCTCGGGCGGACGGGTCGCGGGAGCCCGGCGGTCCTGGTTGTTCGCGAGCAGCACCGCGGCGGCGGGTAGGAAAACGGCACCGAGGAGCGCGACGACCTTCCACCACCCGGGGACGAAGATCATCATCGCGAAGCAGATGACGCGGATCAGCATCGTCCACAGGTAGCGCCGCTGGCGCCGATCGAGGTCCTCCGAGGCGCTCAGACGAGCGTCGGTGATGATGACTGGCTCGGAAGGCGGCACCCATGAAGCGTATGTCGCCCGGCGCGGGAATCACGCGTTGACGGCAGGTCTCCCACTAGGTTGCTCCCTGTGACCGGAACACCACGCAGCGCGCTCGTCACGGGCGCCAGTAAGGGCATCGGCCGCTCCATCGCCTCACGGCTCGCCGCGTCCGGCTACGCCGTGACCGGGACGTACAGGTCGGGCGGGGTGCCTGACGGCGTCCTCGGAGTGAGCGCCGACATCACCGACCCTGAGCAGCTCGAGCAGGCGTTCGTCGCCGCCGAGCAGGCGCACGGTCCCGTTGAGGTCCTCGTCTGCAACGCAGGCATCACCGCGGACGGTCTGCTGATGCGCATGAGCGACGAGCAGTGGGACTCGGTGATCGCCACGAACCTCACCGCCTCGTTCAAGCTGGTACGTCGCGCCAGTCGGTCGATGATCAAAGCCCGCTTCGGGCGGATCGTCTTCGTCTCTTCCGTCGTCGCGCTGCTCGGCTCGGCGGGCCAGGTGAACTACGCCGCGAGCAAGGCTGGTCTCATCGGTCTCGCTCGCTCGTTGACGCGCGAGCTCGGCGCGCGGGGGATCACCGCGAACGTCGTCGCGCCCGGCTTCATCCAGACGGACATGACCGCGGCGCTCGACCAGGCGACGATCGA
>JADGPB010000448.1 GCA_017882655.1 Propionibacteriales bacterium | reverse complement strand
GCGTCGATCACGCCGAGGTTGCGCAGCCCGAGGAAGTCCATCTTCATCAGGCCCATCTCCTCGCACTGCGGGTAGGCGAAGCCGGCGATGATCATGCCGTCCTTGTCCCGCTTGTGCATGGGGAGGATGTCGAGCAGCGGCTCGTTGGAGATGATGAACGCGCAGGCGTGTACGCCGGACTGGCGGATCAGGCCCTCGATCCCGCGACCGGTGTCGACGACCTTGTGGACGTCCGGGTCGCTCTCGTACAGAGCCCTGAACTCGCTGCCCTCGGCGTAGCGCTTGTGGTTCGCGTCGAACAGGTCGTTCAGCGGGACGTCCTTGCCCATCACGGCAGCGGGCATCGCCTTGGTGATCTTCTCGCCGAGCGCGAACGGGTAACCCAGGATGCGGCTCGAGTCCTTGACGGCGGCCTTCGCCTTGATCGTGCCGAACGTGTTCACCTGGCTCGTGTACGCCTCGCCGTACTTGTTCGTCACGTAGCTGATGATCTTGTCGCGCTGGCGGTCGTCGAAGTCGAGGTCGATGTCGGGCGGGGAGATGCGCTCGGGGTTGAGGAACCTCTCGAACAGCAGCCCGTGCTGCATGGGGTTCACTTCGATGATCTGGGTGAGGAACGACACCATCGACCCGGCGGCCGAGCCGCGACCGGGCCCCACCGGGACCCCGTTCTCGCGCGCGTAGCGGCAGATGTCGGCGACGATGAGGAAGTACGACGAGTACCCCATCGGCTCGATGACGCTCATCTCGAGCTCGACGCGGTCGCGAAGATCGGGCGGCGGGCTGTCGCCGAACCGTACGGTGATGCCCTCCTCGATCTCCTTGCGCAGCCACGACGACTGGGTCTCACCCGGCGGTACGACGAACTGGGGCATGCGGTCGACCTGGCGGAAGACGTCGGCGTAGTCGCCGATGCGCTCGGCGATCGCCAGCGTGTTGTCGCACGCCTCGGGCAGCTCACGGAACAGCGTCCGCATCTCCTCGGCGGTCTTGATGTAGTAGCCGTCACCGTTGAACCGGAACCGGTTCGGGTCGTCCTTGTTGCGACCCACGCCGACGCACAGGAGGTTGTCGTGGGCGTCGAACTGGTCGGCGGTCACGTAGTGGGAGTCATTGGTGGCCAGCAGCGGCAGGTGGAGGTTCTTCGCGATCCGCAGGAGGTCGTCACGGACGTTGCGCTCGATGGACAGCCCGTGGTCCATGAGCTCCGCGTAGAAGTTCTCTGGCCCGAAGATGTCGCGGTACGCGGCCGCAGCCGCCAGTGCCTCGTCGTACTGGCCAAGGCGAAGCCTGGTCTGGACCTCGCCCGACGGGCAGCCGGTCGTCGCGATGATGCCCTTGCCGTGCTGCGCGAGCAGCTCGCGGTCCATGCGGGGCTTCAGGTAGAAGCCCTCGAAGCTCGCGAGGCTCGACAGGCGGAACAGGTTGCGCAGGCCTTCGGAGTCTTGCGCCCACATCGTCATGTGCGTGTAGCGACCGCCGCCGGAGACGTCCTTCGTGCCCTCGGCGTCGAGGTCGGCGACCTCGCGCTTGCCGGTCGACCAGAACTCCGGGACACGGTTGAACCGGGACGACGGGGCCACGTACGCCTCGATGCCGATGATCGGCTTGACGGGATGGTTCTTCGACGCGTTCCAGAACTCGTACGCCCCGAACATGTTGCCGTGGTCGCTCATTGCGACCGCCGGCATGCCCTGACGTGCGGCCTCGGCGAACAGCGGCCCCATCTTCGCGGCACCGTCGAGCATCGAGTACTCGGTGTGTACGTGGAGGTGGACGAAGTCCGAGCTCACCGTTCCTCCTCCTTGCGCGCACAACTCACGGCACGCTGCCGTGTTCTGGGCCGTCGGGGGAAGACGACGACGAGGGGCCATTTCAGAACCCCAGGTGGATCACCCTAGCCCGGCCCCCGACAGCCAAGCCGCCGACTCTCCGGCGTCGTCCGAGTTGTCGGAACATGCCTGCACGCCCGCGCTCAGGTTCCCACTCCCGTCAGCCTGGAGATGGTGAGCTGGTGTGGTTGCGACCACCTATGGCGTCTCGTCCGATATCAGGCAGGCGTCTGAGCGGGACACGAAGTGGCCTCCGTCGATGGTGCCCAGCGAGAAGCCCTCGGGGCCGCCGGGGGCGACGTCGAGGACGAACGACGGATGCCCCAGCGCCCGGTCCAGGGTCGCCTCGATGTAGAACGAGGCCCCATCGACGTCGCCGAGCAAGATGTCCCCGTCCCCCGTCAGGTACTCCCCGTCGAGGAAGCACATCGGGACGCTACCCGCGCAGCACCCGCCCGACTGGACGAGCATCACCTGGCCGCCCTCGCGGGCGCGCACAGCCGCCAGGGCCGTACGCGCCGCGGGGGTCGACTGAATGCGTGGCTCTTCAGTCACCGGTGCTCCGATCGATCAGAAGAATCCGAGGGCCTGGTCGGAGTAGCTGACCAGCAGGTTCTTCACCTGGCTGTAGTGGTCGAGCATCATACGGTGGTTCTCCCGACCGACGCCGGAGATCTTGTATCCACCGAACGCGGCCCCAGCCGGGTAGGCGTGGTAGCAGTTCGTCCAGACCCGTCCGGCCTTGATCCCCCGGCCCATCCGGTACGCACGGGTGCCGTTGCGCGTCCACACCCCAGCCCCCAGGCCGTACAGGGTGTCGTTGGCGATCTCGAGCGCCTCCGCATCATCCTTGAAGGTCGTCACGGCCAGGACCGGTCCGAAGATCTCCTCCTGGAAGATCCGCATCTTGTTCTCGCCCTTGTAGACGGTCGGGTTGAAGTAGTAGCCGTCGGTCAGGTCGC
>JADGPB010000447.1 GCA_017882655.1 Propionibacteriales bacterium | reverse complement strand
GTGCCCGCAACGGAAAGATTCGCCGCCTCACCCCACCTCGAACGCTAACGCTACTGCCGCGAGCGTCAGCACGGCCAGCTCGATGCCCCGAGGCTCGGGTCGTCCCTCAACTCCAACGCTGGGCCCCGTGCTATCGCACATGAGCTTCCCGCGCGTCTTCGCGTTTGCGCTCGCATCGAGCGGCGCGCGGTCGTGCACATGGCTGCGCTGTAGCGCTCGGAGCGCGCGCTGCGAGGCTGGTGCTTTTGGACGCCATCGGCGATGGCCGCCTTCAGTTGTCGGACGCACCGGCCGGCCCGCCCTGGTTGTCGTACTCAAGCAACTGAACGGGCTGCCCACTCCAACCGCCGGCGGCATTGATCCTGTCGACCGCCTTCCCGGAGGCCTGAGGACGGTCCGGAAAACTTTCTGTGCGACGGTCGCGCCCGACCCTCGTCAAGGAGGAGAAGGGTGTCCTCCCGCTGACCCCGGACCGCTACAAGAAGGTCCTGTTCGTACCGATCGAGGCCGATCAGGGCGTCGCGTACAGCGTGCGCGCCGGCGCGTGCGAGATCATCCGTACGAAGCTGGTCGAAGAGGGCTTCGACGTGGACACCTTCAAGGCGAAGAACTTCTTCGAGGGAGAGGTCGACAAGACGAGCGACTACATCGGCGTGTACGACATGATCTTGTACGTGGCGAACCTGTCGACCAAGAGCAACCAGACTTCCGTACGCATCGAGTGGGCGCAGCCCATGGGGGCGAACTGCCCGCACTACCTCGCCTCGATCCCGACGGTCTTCGTGTCGATCGAGAACCCCTACCACCTCATCGACATCCCGCGGGTCAAGACGTTCATCAACACGTACAACTCGAGCGACAACGTGCTGGACGCGGTCGTCGAGAAGCTTCTGGGACGCTCGACGTTCAAGGGCCAGAGCCCGGTCGACGCGTTCTGCGGCAAGTGGGACACACGGCTGTGAACGGCACGAAACAGTACGAGGCGGTCGTCTTCGACCTCGACGGGGTGATCTGTTTCACCGACGTCTACCACTACCGCGGTTGGAAGAGCATCGCCGACGAGCTCGGCATCCCGTTCGACGAGACAGTCAACAACCGGCTCCGCGGCGTCAGCCGCATGGAGAGCCTCGGGATCGTCCTCGAGCCGTACGAGGGCGAGCCGCTCTCCGACGATCGCAAGATGGAGCTCGCGGCGATCAAGAACGAGCGGTACCGGGTGATGCTCGGCGAGCTGTCGCCGAAGGATCTGGATCCGTCGGTGCGGACGACACTCGACGACCTGCGCGCGCGGGGCCTCAAGCTGGCGATCGGGTCGTCGAGCAAGAACGCGAAGTACATCCTCGAGCGCATCGGGCTCGGCGACTACTTCGACGCGATCTCCGACGGTACGAACATCAGCCGCTCCAAGCCCGACCCCGAGGTCTTCCTCAAGGCGGCTGAGTATCTCGGCATCGACCCTGCGAAGTGCGTCGTCGTCGAGGACGCGGTCGCCGGCATCGACGCCGCACACGCAGCCGGGATGTACGGGGTGGCGATGGGCGACGCCGCCGACCAGGGCGTCGGCGACGCCAAGCTCGGTACGTTCGCCGACCTCGCGAACGTGCTGACCGACCTGGGCTGCTGAGCTCGGGAGCGTACGAAGGGGAGGGCCTGGTTCTAGGCCCGCGTTCCCAACCCGTCGGCCCGCGCTCCCCAACCTTGCGGCCCGGCTCCCCAACCCGTCGGCCGCTTCCCAAGCCATCGATGGCTTGTGGAGCGGTGCGATGGGTTGGGGAGTTGGTCCGGGACCCGCGCCATGGTTTGGGAGCTGCGCCTTGAGGGGCGTTCCCTCAGGCCGGGTCGGCCGTGAAGACCGGCGAGGCCCAGACGCGGCCGTCGTGGGCGGAGGCGAGTACGTCGATGTCGTACTTCCCCTGCACCAGCTGAAGCGTGGTCACGCCGCCGGCGAGGATCGCGGTCGCTAGGACGTCGGAGGTCTCGATCTCGGCCGCGGCGACCGTCACCTGACTGAACGTGTCATCAGCTGCCATGCGCCACACGTGCTCGCCGCGCTCCTGGATGCCCGAGGTTGCGACCGCGAGCCGGCCGGGGCGCGTCGTGAACTGGCTCCACATCTGACTGCGGTCGTCGGGGTCGACGATGCCGACGATCCAGGGCTCGCCGGTCTCTTGTACGCCCGCAACCAGGACGTCCCCGCCTGCGTTGAGGCACCAGTCGGTGTGGCCGTGCTGTGTGAGGACGTCGCCGGCGGCCTGGATGCCGCGGGCCTTGACCACGCCGGACAGGTCGATGACGCCATCCGGCCGGTGAGGGGTGAACGCGCGATCGGTCGCCTCCGACCAGGCGATCGCCGCCCAGTACATCTCCTGGTACGCGGCGCTGGCGGTGCGGATTCCGACGCGACCGTGTCCGACGAGTGACGCCTCGGACTCCGGCTTGTACAGCGAGAACCGCTCGTCCAGGTCGCGGAACGCTTCCTGCACCGCGTCACTCGTGGTCGCATCGAGGGGAACCGCCGTCACCAGGGTGACGACGGTGCCCATGGTGTCGAAGACGAAAGGGACGGGCATGACGCCTAGCCTAGGGCGCTGGATTCCGCGCCGGACCTGAGAACGCCGACAGTCATGCCTTCGCGGCGGCGACCGCTGCCTGGACGCTCGTGACGAAGGCCCTGCTCGTGTACGTGGCGCCGCTCACGGTCGAGATGCTGCCCGACTGAGCGGCGATGACGCGGGACTTGAGGGTCGGTACGGCTCCGCTGGTGATCGATGTCGACGTTGAGGAGGTACTGGTGGTG
>JADGPB010000053.1 GCA_017882655.1 Propionibacteriales bacterium | reverse complement strand
CACGCCAGAGCCCCGGTGTGACGAGGCGTGCTGAGGAGGTGACGTGCGCGATCCCGACGGTTCGAAGCTCCTGACCGGAGACGAGGTGGGGAGCCTCTTGCGCACCGCCGTGCAGCATGCCGGCGGAGTGCTCCAGTCGTGGGCACTCGACCACATCGACGCGAACCCGCAGAGGTCGACCACAGCCACGTACGTCGCGTCCGTCGAGTGGCCTCACGGCGTACGCAAGGAGCTGCTGGGCGTGTCAGCACGTGCCGGCGGGCTTGCCCGTACGGACGAGCGCGCCGCGATCTTCGCCGACGGAGACCGCGAAGTGGCCGTGTGGATCTATCCGAAGGATCCCGACCTTCCAGGCCTGGAGCGCGCCGCCTACCCGACAGAGATGGCCGCGGTCCTCAACGAGTACAGGGTGTTCCCCACGCCGGTCGGTGTCGACCAGATCCGGCTCGACATGATCGGCTACCGGCCGCGGCGACGGGCCGTGCTGAAGTGCACGATCACGGTGCCGCCGAGGGTCCTGTACGTCAAGGTGCTGCGCGAGCGTCTGTTCGAGTCGGTCAAGCAGCGTCACGAGCTGCTCATCGAGGCGGGAGTGCCGGCGCCGGTGATCCTCGCGGCGACCTCGGACCACCTGCTCGTCCTCGACGAGCTGCCCGGTAGGCCATTGGCGCGGGCGATCTTCGACGACGACCCCCCCACGACGGCGGAACGGCTGATCCGCGTGCTCGACGCCATGCCCGCTTCGGTCGCCGCGCTCGAGCGCCGGCCACCCTGGGCAGAGGCCGTGAAGCACTACGCCCGCATGGTCTCGCAGGCTCTCCCTCCGCTCCAGCCCCGGCTGGACTGGATGGCGGAGCAGATCACGCAGGGACTCGACGACTGCCCCGAGGGCAATGAGCCCACCCACGGGGACTTCCACGAGGGTCAGATCCACGTCCGCAACGGCCACGTGTCGGGGATCCTCGACATCGACACGGTCGGTCCGGGCCGCCGCGCGGACGACCTGGCTTGCCTCGTCGCGCACCTGTCCACCGTGCAGCGGATGAACACCCGTCAGGCGGAGCGGGTGCACCACCTGCTCCGTACGTGGGTCCCGGTCTTCGACGAGCGGGTCGATCCCACCGAGCTGCGCCTGCGCGCCGCCGCGGTGATCATCTCGCTCGCGACCGGTCCGTACCGCAGCCAGGAGCCTCACTGGGAGCGCGAGACGCACCAGATCGTCGACGCCGCGGAGGCGCTGATCCGTCAGGTCGTGTAGCGACCGTCGGGACCGGCTCCACCGGCGTTGTCAGGACTTGATGTAGTGCGCGACCCAGTCGATCTGGATGTCGGAGACTGCCGGGGTGAGCGGGCCGGGTACGCCGTTGTCGACGGTCTCGTACTGCTTGGCCGAGCCGTTCGGATCCATGGCACCGCACTGGAAGCCGATCCAGAGCTTCTTGGTGGTGACTTGTGAGTTGGTGATGGTGGCCCAAGGCTTGCCGTCGAACGTGTACGTGATCGTGTTGGTGCCGATGATCGCGCCGTACGTGTGCCACCCGCTCATGTCAGGGTTTGAGAAGAACGACTGGACCTGGCTGTTGTTGGTGCCCCAGTGGTAGGTCGCCATGTTCTGCGGCCCGTTGACGCGGCCCTCAGCGATATCGACCTCAGGGGGCCATGAGCCGTCGTCGGGGTAGAGCAGGAACACGTAGCCGATGCCCTTTGAGACGGGGAACTTGGCACGAACCTCCCAGCGGCCTGCAACCGCGGAGTAGAAGTCACCGCTGCTCACGCCGGCGCTCGACCACTCACCGTTCGCGTACTGGGTACGCAGCGACATGACCCCGTTCGACATGAAGGTGTTCGACTGGAGGTAGCGGCCCATCGCACCCTGGCCCGGCACCTGGTAGCCCCATCCATACGCGACCCACTTCGTCTGGTCCATCGGGACGTTGAAGTTGTCGACCCAGTCGGCCGTCCAACCCGCGTACGTTCCCGTCGCCTTCTGGCTCGTCGCCATCTCACGCACGGTCGGGGTGCCGGCGGCCGAGGCGGACGTGCTGGTCGCGGCGCGGGACGTCCGTGACGCTTGAGCGGTCTTGGAGACACTGCTCATCGGCTTCTGGGCGACCGTGGTTGTGGTCGTTGCTGTCGAGGGAGTCAACGTCGTGGCGGCTGAAGTCTGTGCCGAGACCGTCGAGAGTGCCGGCGTCGCGGTGGCGGACGTGGCAGCTTGGCTCGCACTCGTCGCCTGGGCGGTGACATTGCCTGTCGCCGAGATGGACTGTGCCGCGGGCGCCCCAGCTGCTTGGATGACGAACAAGGTCAGCCCGACGGCGGCTGTCGTGACCGTTCTCAGGCGTGCCGAAGTGCGCGAGATTGGCATATCTAGGATCCCCCCTATGACCGTTCTGCATGAAGGACGCTACAGGTGGGTCGTCGTTTGAAACGGATCAGATGAGGGCTTCTTCACCTGGCTGGAAAGCGGGGAGACGACCAGCGTCAGGATGAGCCTGACAGGTGCGTTTGAGGCAGGTCGTCAGCGTGGATCAGGCGGCTGCGTAGTGGGCCACCCAGTCGATCTGAATGTCGGACACGGCCGGGGTGAGCGGCCCGGGAACGCCGTTGTCGACGGTCTCGTACTGCTTCGCCGAGCCGTTCGGATCCATTGCCGCGCACTGGAAGCCGATCCACAGCTTCTTCGTCGTGACTTGTGCGTTGTTGATGGTGGCCCACGGCTTGCCGTCGAACGTGTACGTGATCGTGCTGGAGCCGATGATCACGCCGTACGTGTGCCAGCCGCTCATGTTCGAGTTCGACAGGAACTGGGAGTCGCGACTGTTGCTGCTGCCCCAGTGGTAGGTCGACATGACAGAGGGACCGTTGACCCGGCCTTCCGCCATGTCGATCTCCGGCGGCCAGGAGCCGTCTGCGGGGTAGAGGAGGAAGACGTAGCCGATGCCCTTGGCGACCGGGAACTTCGCGCGGATCTCCCAGCGACCGCCGGACGCGCTGTAGAAGTCACCGCTGCTCATGCCCGCGCTCGACCATGCACCGTTCGCGTACTGCGTACGCAGGTTCAGGAGGCCGCCCGACGTAAAGGCGTTCGACTGCTGATAGACACCCATGCCTCCCTGGCCGGGTGCCTGACCTCCATAGCCGTACCGCGCCCACTTGGTCTGGTCGAGCGGGGTCGTGAAGTTGTCGGACCAGTCCACGTTCCAGCCCGAGTAGGCCTGCGGTGTGGTGGCGCTGGCCGGGTTGCCGGCAGACGTGACGGACTTTCCCGCCGATGCCTTCGTGGTCTTTGCGGATGCCAGGGTCGAGGTGCCACTCGCGGCCGTGACCCGCGCAAGAGTGGACGCTGCCGTGGCGGACGTGGAGAGGCTGCCTGACACCGAGGCGGGGGCTGAGGACGATGACGCTGCAACCGATGTGCCCGGCGTGACGGTCGTGGTCGGGGAGTCGAGCGCGGGCCGTTGCCTGCCCCAACTCCGCGTCGAGTCGTTGTGGTTGTCGTACTGCCCTTCAGCGGCGGGAACGGCTACCTGCGGGCTGATAGCGCCCTGCAGGCCAGCACTGCTCGCTGCCGAGGAGACGTTGAAGATCAGAAGCAGGCCCATGGCCGCGGCGCTCGCCAGCGACGCACGAGTTCGTAGTGGACCTGACATATATTTGACTCCCCCTTAGGGGTTCGGGGTCTTCGGCGGTACAGTCTTCTTGGGGAATCGGGTCCTTTTACTGCTTCGACCCGGGGGTTGGGAGGGTCCATGTCGCCTGAGGTGTCTGTCTGCATCCCAGCCTACCGTGCGTCTGAGATTTTGCCGGCAACTCTCAGGTCTGTGATCGCCCAGGATCATCCCTCATTTGAGGTTGTCGTAATTGACAACGCATCGGGCGACGGCACAGATCGGGCGGCACGGCGGTTCACCTCCGACCCTCGCGTCCGGTTCTACGGGTTTTCCGAGTACATGGGTCTGGCGGACAACTGGCGACGAGCGATGGACCTCTGCAGGGGGGACTTCGTCAAGCTCGTCTGCGCCGACGATCTCATCCATCCCACGGCTCTCAGGAAACAGGCGGCCGTTCTCAGGGAAGACCCCTCAGTCAGTCTGGTGGCCAGCCGTCGTCACCTCATCGACGGCGAGGGGTACGTGCTCGCCAGGTCCAGCGGGCTGCACCAGCTCGCCGGTCGCCATACCGCCAACGACGTCGCCCGACAGATCGTCAGCTTCGGGATCAACCCCATCGGTGAACCGGGCAGCGCGATGTTCCGCCGCGCAGACTACGAGGCGGTCGGCGGCTGGGATCCGCAGCGTGTGTTCAACATGGACATCGACCTCTTCCTCCGGATCCTCAGTCGAGGGGACCTCGTCGGGCTGAAGGAGTCGCTCGCCGCCTTCCGGGTCTGGACGCAGTCCCTGTCCAGCCACCACGACGAGGAGCAGTTCCAGGAGAACCTCCGGTTCATCGAGCGGGTACGCGATGAGTACCGCATCCCCGCGCCCGACCATCGCATCGCCGCCCTGACCAGCCTCTCGTGGAAGGCTTGGGACCTGCGCCGTCAGGTGTGGGCCCGGGTGCCGCGCGTGTGGTCGCGCCCTCTCATCGCCTAGACGTCAGCCACGCTGAAGCCGGCGCAGGGCCAGTCCGAACGGTGCGAGGCAGATCACGGCCACGCCGAACCGGACGATGTCCCACACGAAGGTCTGAGGTAGCCATACCGATCCCAGGCAACCCACGACGACGAGCGCGATGAACACCAGCACTCGTGGCCGGGAATGCGCGACGCCGTGTCGGCGCGACACCGCGAACCTCAGCACGACCGCCTGCGCGAGCAGTGCCAGGAGCGTGCCGAACGCCGCACCGTTGATGCCCCACAGGGGCAACAGGCCCACGGTGGCCACCACCTTCACGCCCACCGCGGCAGCGGCCCCCCACGCCAGCGGTGCGGACCAGCGGATGGTGATGAGCTGCTGACCACTGGCCACGGACGCAGCCACCGGTAGCGCGCCAAGGCCCACGATCGCCACGACGGCCAGGAGCGTGTCGAGTCCGTACGACTCGGGCGCGAACACGCGGAGCAGTGCGGGCGCGGCGATCGTGATCCCGAACGCGGCCCAGCCGGCAAGCACGTACACGCCATCACGCGACGCGCCGATCACCTTCCACCGCTCGTCAGGGTCGACGATGCTCTTCAGCCGAGGCAGCCAGGCCCGGTTGGTGAACGTGAGCAGCAGCGTGACGACGTTGCCCACGGTGAAGGCCACCTGATAGCGGGCCACTTCGACGGCACCGAGCCAGCGCTGGATGAGGAACCGGTCGCCCGCCGTGAGCACGTACTCCGACAGGCTCGTCAGCACGAGCGGCATCCCCAGCTGCAGGGCTCGTCGGACCGACGCGAGGTCGAACAGCCCACGCCACTTGGGCCTCACCCAGAACAGGCCGACAGCCAGCGCCGCGCATTGCCCGACGACCCCGCCGATCGCGTACGTCTCCGCGGTGCGCCCCACGATGAACAGCAGTGCGATGCCGACGAGCTGGCTTCCGACCGTCGAGATGAGGCTGACCACCGAGAACCGCCGCAAGCGGTCCTCGGCCTGGAGGAGGGACAGGACGAGGAGGACAGCGGCGCCGGGCAACGTCCAGCCCAGCGTGAGCAGGAGCAGGTGCTGACTGGTGAACCCCAGGGCAGGCCCCCACCAGCGGCAGGTGGCGGCGGCCAGGCCCGTGACGATCAGGCTGGCGACCATCCCTGACGCGACCAGGCCTCGGGCGCGCTGGTCGTCGTCGAGGTCTTCCACGCGTTGTACGGCGAGAGCCTGGTCGAGGCCGAACACGATGACGATCAGCAGCAGCTGGTACAGGGCGATCGCTGCGGCGAGCGAACCGAACGCCGCGACCGGCAGGACGTGGGCGAGGATCGGCGAGACGACCGTCGCGACCACCATCTGCATCGACCAGACGACGACGTAGATCATTCCCCGGCCGAAGAGGTCGCCCTTGCTGCCGCGGTCGTTGCTCATGAGACCCGCAGCTCGGCGTCGATCGCGTCGAGCACCTCGGTGGCCGACTCGTCGAACTTCCGAGCGAACAGCGCGGGGGTGCTCCGGCGGCGGGCGGCGGCGAGTGCGGGCAGGTCGTCCGGACCCAGCCAGCGCGGGCTCGAGCTGGGCTTCGCCCCCCAGTCGATGAACCAGGCCGACGGCCCTGTCACGAGCTCCCGAGACAGGTCGATCCCGCTGAACGGTGAGCTGAGAAGGCTGGGCACCAGCGTCTCGTCGGGGATCCAGACCTCGCGGAAGTACGAGACGAGGTCGGGCCGCTCATCGACGACGCCGAGCAGTCGCTCCGCGTGGTGACGCGCGAGGATCTTCAGCTGCGAGCCTCCCGCCGGTCGCAGGCCCTTGGGCCACGGCCGAGGGATCGGTGACCACGCGCGCCGCCGTTCTCGTACCCGGTTGCGCCACAGGAAGCGGTCGTAGCCGCGCAGCGGTCCCCAGTCCTTGATCGGCAAGGCGTCGATCTCGGCCCAGCTGAGCCCGGCGTAGCCCTCTAGCGTTGCGACGATCTGGTCGGCGCTGGCCAGCGGGTAGTCCGAGCCGGTGCACAGCACGAGGTGCTCCGCGTCGGTCTGCGCTAGCGCGGCGCGGTAGCCCGACAGCTCCGCCTCAGCCAGTCCGTACGACGCCCATCCGGTCTCCAGGCGCGGCAGCAGCCGTACGGTCTCGGGCAGGTCCTCGATCATCGCCGACAGCACCGCGTCCGGGGTCGCCGCGTCCACGTGCAGGAACACCGGCAGCGGCTGCACTGCGGCGATGAGGCGTTGAAGGTGCCGCGGATTCCCATGAGCCAGGATCACGAGGGCGGGAAGACTCACGCTGACACCCCGAGGAACTCGTACACCCGGGCCCCGGGTTCGTGGTACACGATCTGCCAGCTGACGGTGTTGGCGCGCAGCTGTGCCTCGAGTCGCATCTGGTCCGCCGCAAGCTGCTGGCCGTAGCGCTCGTCGAAGATCTGCATGGAGTCGGTGGCCAGCACGTACACATGCTTGGCGTTCGGCTGGGACGCCCAGGCGTCGGTCAGCAGCGCCAGGTCCGCCTTCGGGTCGTACGCCGTGCCAGTGGTCGTGGGATAGGCCGGTGGGGAGCTCTTGAGCAGTGTCTCGCGGGAGATGTAGGGGAGCAGGCGCCCGGTGACGAAGAGCGGTTCGCTCAGATCCGTGCCGAGCATGAACACGTAGCTTCCCGCGGGAAGCGTGTTCTCGATCCACGTGATCGCGGCCACGTCGTTGGACCGCACGACCCGCGAGTAGTCCATGCCTGTGCATCCGATGACCTGGACCACGGCGAGCACCAGGATGGTCAGGATCCGGATGGGATGCAGGTTGAGCGTCCAGAACCGTCGGCCGGGCTCGGGGAGCAGGTAGACGACCAGGATGGAGAGCCAGGGCAGCGCGAACAGCGCGACCCGGAAGATGCCCTCATTGCCGTAGCTGGATCCGAAGAAGAGGGCCACGGGGCTGACCGCAGCGACGACGAGGGCGAGGATCTGCCGGGTCCGGTGCTTCCAGAGCACGACGAGTGCAAGGACGCCGATCGCCGCGAGGGTGACGGCTGGCACGTCGAACGTGACGCGGTTGATGAGCGATGGCTCGAGCGCCGTGGATGTGGCGTGGATCGGCGGCCGGATGTTCTCGAGGAACTGGCCAAGGTCTCGCGACGAGATGAAGGGTCCGAGCACATCGCGGTTGAGGAGGGCGAACAGGACCGCGGGCACGATGAGGAGCAGGCCGGCAAACCAGCGCCTGATCATCCGGGTGAACGTGAGCGCCGCGACGGCAAGAAAGGCGAGGTACGGACTCAGCTGGTGCGTGACCGCGACAGCCGTCGCGATCACCACCACCGCGTCGCTGATCACGTACCGGCCGTAGCGCGGATCGCCCATCCGCAGCATCAGCAGGATGATGACGAAAGCGCCGATGAAGCCGAACATCTGGGGCGCGAAGAACGTCGTGTTGAGCGAGGAGGCGAGCCCGAACACGAGTGCCGCCGACCAGGCTCGCTTCTCACCGTGGAACTGCCCTGCCACCGCCCGTACCGCCAGGACCATGACGGCCGCGGCGACCGCGCCCCACACGGTCGCGTACAGCAGCAGGTCGTTCCAGCCCGACGCGACCTTGACGAACGCGGCCGACGCGAACAGGCCCGACCACGCCTGGTAGATGTCGTTCTCGGGGAAGACGCGGCCGTTCGCGACGATGGACTCGGCGATCCCCACGTGGCGCGCGGCGACCTGCACCGTGGGGAGCCCGTAGCTCACCGCCTGCACGCTCGCTACGACGCAGCTGAGCAGCACGACCGCCCAACCGGGCCCGCCACCGCCTCCGCCGAAGGCCCAGGCGACACTGCCCACGATGAGCAGCAGGCCGAGCCAGCAGACGGGGCCGGCGGCGACGATCGCTCCCCACTGCCCCGGTAGACCTCGCTTGGCGGCCGCGAGGGCCAGGGCGAAGCCGATCGTGGCCAGACCGCCCGGACCGAACGTCCAGTGCCGAACCCGGCGAGCGATCTCCGGCCCGGCCTGACGGTCGATCCGCCGCACGTCGCCAGAGGTGATGACCGCCCCGAAGCTGGAGGTCGCGAGCAGGAGCACGGTGGCCACGGGCCGTACGTGCCACCAGCCGAACCAGGCCATCGGCAGGGAGATGAGCACCAGTGCTGCGGCGCTCCCGAAAATGGTCGCCAGTGCGAGCGCGACGCCTCGGAGATGGAAGTACAGGCCGATCACCGCGCCGGGCACCAGCTGGAGCGCCAGCGTCACCCACAGGCCGGGCACACCGCCGCTCGGAGCCTGCCAGGCGAGGATCGCCGCGACCCCGCCGAAGACCAGGACGGCGATCCCCGCAAGCGTCCTGACAAGGGATTCGTCGATCGGCGCGGTCACGGGCGCGGCACGGAATGTCGAGCTCATCGGCCGCCTCGCATTTTGTGAGAGGCGCTTTGATCGCCGAATCGCTCAGGTATCTTGGGCGCGTGCTGGAGCGTCCGATGTCCCCCTGGGGAGACCCGGAGTGGACGGGTGCCGTCTGGATCGGCGAGTGCGACCGAGCCGATCTCGACGAGGTGAACCCGATGCTGCTCGAGGGAGCCGACGGCTACCACAGCGCCCGCATTCTCGTACGGGACGGGCGCACCATGCTGGGCTTCATCACGGTGCCGATCACAGAGGGAAGTGTCTCCCGAGCCGCTGTGCGTGAGGCGGCCGCCACGCTGCCGGACCGGACGCCGGAGCTGGACCCGCCGACGCCACCGATCAGCGTCGTGATGTGCAGCCGCGACCGCGCCGTGCTCCTCGCCGACGCGCTCGGGTCCGTCCTCGACAGCGACTACCCGACCTTCGAGGTCATCGTCGTCGACAACGCGGGGTCCACCGACGAGACCCGCGAGTTCGCTGCGAACCATCCCGACGACAGGGTCCGGTACGTGTCGGAGCCTCGGCCCGGTGTTTCGCGAGGACGCAATCGTGGCCTGCGCGCTGCCGCGTACGACATCGTCGCGTTCGTCGACGACGACGTCATCGTCGACCGTCACTGGCTCACAGGGATGGCAGCCGGATTCGCCCGTGCCGACGACGTGGCGCTGGTCTGTGCGCTCGTCGCGTCGGGCGAGGTCCGTACCCGCCCCCAGGCCTGGTTCGACCACCGCGTGACCTGGGACGACGCGCGCATCCCACGTCAGTTCCGGCTCTCCGACCCGCCCGGCGACGTCCCGTTGTTCCCGTTCCAGGTGGGTGCGTACGGGACCGGCGCCTGCTTCGCGGTGAAGCGTGCCGTGTACCAGCGAGTCGGCGCACTGGACGTCGCCATGGGTCCGGGCACGCCGACGATGGGCGGCGAGGACATCGACCTGTTCGTCCGCGTCGTCTGCGCTGGCTGGGCGGTCGCCGTCGAGCCCTCCGCCGTGGTGTGGCACCGGCACAGGGCCGAGATCTCCGCCCTGAAGGCGCAGGCCCGCGGGTACGGAGTGGGCCTCGGTGCCTGGTTGACGAAGACGGCGCTCAGCCCGAAGCTGCTCCGCCTCGCGCTGCCGTTGCTTCCCGCCGC
>JADGPB010000446.1 GCA_017882655.1 Propionibacteriales bacterium | reverse complement strand
GCCCGCGCCAGCGGCGCCCCCACCATCACCGCATCGGCACCGCACGCGATCGCCTTGGCGATGTCGCCCGAGCGACCGACGGCACCGTCGGCGATGACGCTCCGGAGAGCGTCCGGTCATGGGTGAAGCCCGATCAGGCCGGCTCCACCTGGATAGTCACCTGGTGAGACTGGATCAACATCGGGGAGATGGCAGCGTCCAGCTTGGCGTAGGCGGCCGGTTCGGTGTAGATGACAACGGCCCCGAACTCGCCGATGCACTTCTGAAGGACGGTGTTCATTCCCACCTGGTCCACCGTGTTTTCGGCCACGAACATCTCTGTGTCGCAGGTCGTGTTGGGGAAGGTCGTCCGAGCCACCTGCGCTGTCATGATGGTGCGAGCGGTGGACTGGAAATAGAAGAAGATGCGCTTGTTCGCGGGCGAGAACTGATGTGCCAACGCGTTGTCCAGAATTGCGGCATCGTTTTGCGTGAGCGGGTAATGGACCGACATGAAGCCGACGGACAGCACATAGTTGTAGCCGATCAGACTTGGAACAGCGAGGATGAGCACCGCGATGAAGGCCACGTACTGTCCCGCCGACCGCCGCAGCGGACCGAAGCTCAGCGAAGCCTTCCGCAGAGCCTGCATGAGCGCGACCAAGGCCAAGGGCATCATGAACAGGATCAGGATGAACTCGTACTTGAGGAAGTAGTACGAGATGGTACGCGATTTCAAGCCGGTGTACCCGAGGATCAAGCTGGCGACCAGTAACAACGGAAGGGCTGACACGACCACAGGTGACGTCACAGCCGCAAAGCGCTTCATCCCCGCCAGCAGTATCAGCGTCAGCACGAGACCGACGAGCAGCATGGGCTCCGGCGCGAGGATGCCTCATGGCGCGGCAAGGATCGAGATTGCCGAACCCGTGTGGTGCGTGACGTCCCACACCTGGAAGAGGAAGAACATGCCCGCGAGGCCAGAGCCCAGCCAGGAGGCCCACGGGATGCGGCGGAGCGTCTTGGACTGGTGCAGCTTCACGATCAGGTAGGTCAGGAGAAGCGCGGGGGCTGTCAACAGCCAGGTCAGGGCGGACGCCGTCACGCAGAGCAGCATCACGGCGTCCTTGATGCCGAAGCCGCGATCGTCGCGGCGCCACGCGTCAATGACGAGCGTGACGAAGAGCAACGTGTAGATCATCAAGCCCAGGAAGGAGAAGAACCCCAGTGTGAACTGGGACAGCACGACAAGAAAGGTGACGTAGGCGATCCCGGTGTACACGCTCAAGGTCGGCCAGAACCGTCGCATGGAGAACCCGAACTGCGAGGCGAGACGAAACGTCAGGATGGTCAGCGCGAGCACCACGAAACCCAGGCTAAGGACCTTGATGACGAAGTAGCGCACGATGAAGTCGTCCATGTTTGCGGTCTTTGACGCTGGGTCGAAGCTCGCCAGCAGCACCGCGTTCGAGACGTGCCAGCCCATCGGATACGTCGCGTGCTCCCCGAGCGCCATGAGGGGAAGCGCCGAGTCGTCGATGAGCAGGTTGGCGTCGTTGCGGACGAGGGCGTTGAGCATGGCCATGTGACTCGTGTCGTCCCGGCCGACGTTCGTGGCCCGAAGAATCGACCTCGAGTCGGCCTCGCTCGGGAGGATCACAAGGGCCAGGTAGAGGCCCGTCACGAGCATGGCTGGCAGGAGGAGAGCCGCATCCTGTCGCCCGAACGTCAGTCGCGCCGTCGAGCCGCGACGACGCGCGAGGACCCAGAGGATCCCGACCACGACTGCACCCCCGAACACGTAGAGCTGGGGTGACGCATGCACGCGGCACAACCATGCGATCACCGACTCGACCTGATAGAACATGAGGACGGTGAGGGTGGCGATCAGGAACCGGGCAACGGTCGTGCCGATGATTGCGCCACGCGCCGGCAACGCGTGAGCCAAAGCGATAATGCTTACCAGGAGAAGCCCCCACGCCCCACCAGTCGCTCCCAGGACGATCAAGCTTGCTACGAGCGCGATCGCGTACACAGTCTCTACGCGTCTTCCCGCGAACACCCTGACCACGTCTTCTTCTTTCGGTTGCCCAGCAGGCATTCACATTCGGCTGGAATCGGTGCCGCTCACGCTATCTTCGATCAGCCGCCGTCTCGGCACAGATGGCCACCCGCGAGGCCATCTCTCATCTGCTGGGCCGCTCAGCCGCGGGTTTCTTCAGCGATCCGCTCGTGGTGGCGTACGACCTCGGTGACGATGAACTGGAGGAACTTCTCGGCGAACTCGGGGTCGAGGCCAGACTCTACGGCGAGCTCCCGCAGGCGCTTGATCTGCTGTTCCTCGCGGCCCGGGTCGGCCGGCGGCAGCCCTTTGGCGGCCTTCAGCTCGCCCACCGCGCGGGTGATCCGGAAACGCTCCGCGAGCAGGTGTACGAGTGCGGCGTCGAGGTTGTCGATCGACGCGCGGGCAGCGACCAGCTCGGCGGGTATGTCGCCCATCAGATGATCACCAGCTCGATCCGCTGGAACTCCTTGACGTCGGTGTAGCCCGTCGACGCCATCGCGCGACGGAGCGCACCGACGAGGTTCATCGAGCCGTCCGGCGTCACCGACGGGCCGTTCATGATCTCGGCGAGCGAGCCGATCGTGTCGAACTTCACGCGCTCGCCGCGAGGCAGACTGGCGTGCCACGCCTCGGCGCCCCAGTGGTAGCCCTTGCCCGGCGCCTCCGTGGCCCGCGCCAGCGGCGCCCCCACCATCACCGCATCGGCACCGCACGCGATCGCCTTGGCGATGTCGCCCGAGCGACCGACGGCACCGTCG
>JADGPB010000445.1 GCA_017882655.1 Propionibacteriales bacterium | reverse complement strand
TGTGGACGGCGCCCATCACCAACGGCAGCGGCATGCTGCGGGTGCCGTCAGGGACGACCAGCACCACGTCCTTGCCGTCCAGAGGAAGCGGCGCCAGGTTGCGGTCCACGAAGTCGGTGAGGTCGGAGTCACTGAGGTGCTGATGCGCTCCGCCGATGACCTTGAGCGGAATGGGTGTCGTCACGCGTCCTCCTGTGTCGCTCTCGACCGTACAACGGGCAATCTTCTGCAAGGTTGCTGCCGCCGAGTGTTGCCACGGGAGGATGGGAGACATGCCCGCGCTGACGCTGCATCCCGACCGGCTCTTCCCCGCTGAGACCACGACACGAGACGTCGCGCGCCGCCTGTACGAGACGGTCAAGGATCTGCCGATCATCTCGCCGCACGGCCACGTACCGCCGCAGTGGATCGCCGAGAACACCCCCTGGACCGACCCCACCAGCCTCCTGCTCAGCCCCGACCACTACATCAACCGCCTCCTCCACGCGCACGGCGTGCAGCTGTCGACCCTCGGCGTCCCGCCGGGAGAGGTCACGCTGAGCGATGCCGAGGCCCGTGAGGCGTGGCGTACGTTCTGCAGCCACTGGCCGGTCTTCCGCGGCACGCCCGTCCGGTACTGGATGGAGTCCGAGCTCGTCGAGATCTTCGGGGTGTCCGTACGGCCCTCGGCCGAGACAGCCGATGCGATCTACGACCAGATCGTGGCGACGCTGGCCCAGCCTGACTTCCGTCCGCGGCAGCTGATGGACCGCTTCGACATCGCGTTCATGGCGACCACCGACGACCCTTGCGACGACCTGCACTTCCATCAGCAGCTGGCCGCCGACCCGGCGTTCACCCGCCGCGTCGCCCCGACGTTCCGCCCGGACCGCTACCTCGAGCCGGCCCGCGATGGGTGGACGGCGCTCGTCGACAACCTGGCGTCTGTCTCGGGGATCACCACGGAGACGTACGACGGCTGGATCAGGGCGATGGAGAACCGCCGTGCCTACTTCAAGGCCAACGGCGCCGTCTCCAGCGACCACGCACACGCCGACCTCGACACCGCCCCACTGCCGGGCAACGAGGCGAGTCGCGTGTACCGGAAGGCGCGCGCCGGGCAGATCACCACGGCTGAGGGCGACGCGCTGCGCCGCACGATGCTGTTCGAGATGGCCCGCATGGCATCCGAGGACGGCCTCGTCATGACGCTCCACCCCGCTGCGTACAGGAACCATCACACGCAGACGTTCGAGACGTACGGGCCGGACGTGGGCGCGGACGTGCCGATGACCGTCGAGGCGACCCGCGCGCTGCAGCCGATGCTCAACGCGTTCGGGACCAACCCCACGTTCCGCGTCGTCGTGTTCACGATGGACGAGAACATCTACGGCCGTGAGCTCGGCCCGCTGGCCGGGTTCTACCCGTCGATGTACGTGGGTGTGCCGTGGTGGTTCATCGACGCGCCCGACGCGATCAAGCGCTTCCGCAAGGCGCTCACCGAGCCCGTCGGGTTCACGAAGACCTCCGGTTTCATCGACGACACCCGCGCGTTCCTCTCGATCCCGGCCCGCCACGACATGTCCCGGCGGGTGGACAGCGTGCACCTCGCGGAGCTCGTGGTGGACCACCGGCTCGAAGAGGACGAGGCGTTCGAGATCATCCACGACCTTGTCGCGGTCCAGCCGAAGTCGGTGTTCCGCCTTGAGTGACCACATGCTGTCCCGCGCGACCGACGGCAAGCCCTTCGCGCCCGTTCGTACCGTCCACCTGGGTCTGGGCAACTTCTTCCGCGCCCACAGCGCCGCCTACACCGACCGCTGCTCCTCCGACTGGGGGATCGCGGCGTTCTCGGGTCGTACGAACACGCACGTCGCGGAGCTCGAGGCGCAGGACTGCCTGTACACGCTCGTGGTCCAGGGCAAGGACGTCACCCACGAGGTGATCTCGTCGCTGTCGGCGGTGCACGCGGGCCACGACCTTGCTGCCTGGCGCGGATACTTCGCCTCACCCGAGGTGACGGTCGTCACGCTGACGATCACCGAGGCCGGGTACGTACAGGACTCGACCGGAGCGCTCGACGTGAAGAACGAGGCCGTGGCCGCCGACATCGAGGCCCTCAAGAAGTCGCCGCTGGGCGGTACCGTCACGACGGCGCCCGGCAAGCTCGTCGCGGGACTGCTGGCGCGACGCGAGGCCGGTGTCGGTCCGATCACGATCGTGCCCTGCGACAACCTCGTGAACAGCGGTGCGATCACGCGTCGCGTCGTCGAGGAGCTTGGCGCTTTGGTCGACGAGTCGCTGCAGTCGTGGATCGACGAGAACGTCGGGTTCGTCACGACGATGGTCGACCGGATCACGCCGCGTCCGACTGAAGAGGACATCGCGGCGGTGGCCGAGGTCACCGGGGTCTGCGATCGCGCACCGGTCGTCACGGAGCCGTTCACGGAGTGGGTCATCGAGGGCGACTTCGTCGCGGATCGGCCGGCCTGGGACGAGTGCGGCGCGAACTTCGTCGACGACATCGTGCCGTTCGAGCACCGCAAGCTGTGGCTGCTCAACGGTTCCCACTCGCTGATGGCGTACGCGGGACCGATCCTGGGGCGCGAGACCGTGTGCGAGGGCATCACCGACCCCGTGCTGCGCGGCTGGGTGGACGAATGGTGGGACGCTGCCGTTCAGCACCTGCCGCTACCCGCGGACCAGCTCGCCGCGTACCGACAGGCACTCGTGGAGCGCTTCGAGAACCCGTCCATCCGTCACCTGCTGAGCCAGATCGCCGCCGACGGGTCCCAGAAGATCCCGATCCGGTTCGTACCGACGCTG
>JADGPB010000444.1 GCA_017882655.1 Propionibacteriales bacterium | reverse complement strand
GGATCTCAGCCGGATCGTACGGGCAGGGGTGCACTTCACGCCCGATGCCTCGATCGAGACCGTGGAGACCGGCACCCGCCACGCGAGCGCCGACCGGCTCGCGAAGCAGACCGGCATCCCGGTGGTCACGGTGTCGGCGTCGATGTCGACGATCGCGCTGTACCTCGAGGGCCAGCGCCATGTCGTACAGCGCACTGATGCGCTCCTCGCACGCGCCAACCAGGCGCTCGACGCCCTGAGCCGCTACAACTACAGGCTCGAAGGCGTCACCGCCACGCTGTCGACTCTCGAGGTCGCCGACCAGGTGACCGTGCGAGACGTGGTGCTCGTCGCTCAGCGCCTCGAGCTGGTGCGGCGGCTCGCTGCGGAGGTGCGTGGCTTCATCCGCCAGCTCGGCGTTGACGGACGCCTGCTCGACCTGCAGCTCCACGAGGCCACCGACCACCTGTCCGACCTCGCTGGTCACCTGCGTCTCGACTACAGCGACGACAACGAGGTCATGGCGTTCGACCGTCTCGCCGACCTTGTCGATGCGGAGATCGTGGATCTCGACCGCGTCGCGGGCGCGCTCGGCTTCTCCGGGCTCGATGAACGGCTCACCCCGCGGGGCATGCGCCAGCTGCTGCTGATCCAGCGGCTCCCCACGTCGATGGTGCCGCGACTCCTCGACCACTTCGGAGGTCTCCAGGGACTTCTCGCCGCCTCGCACAGCGAGCTGCGTGATGTCGACGGTGTCGGCGAAACCCGCGCGACGCTCATCCGGGACGGTCTCGTGCGGCTCACCGAGGCTGCATACCGCCTGGGCTGAGCCTCGGCCGCGCGCCGGTCACCGCCGTACGCGGTCGGTGTTCCTACGATGCTCCTATGGAGCCGGGCGTCCGGAGGGCCGCACCCGGTCGGCTTCCCGAACGGGTGTACTGGTTCCGCCGCGCCTTCGTGCTTGTCGGTCTCGCACTCGTCATCGCCCTGCTGATGTGGCTCGTCTCGCTGCTCGGCGGTGGCCCAAAGACCGCTGCTCCGTCGATCACAAGGACAGCAGCACCTGCCGACAGCGGGACTCCTTCGGCTCCCGACTCGCTCCAAGCCACCGGGCTCCCCGCACCCGCGGACACCACGCCGGCCCCGTCGGCGACCGCGACTGACCAGCCCACCACCGCTCCGCAGGCCACTGCTCCGCCGGCCGCCCAGTGCGACCCGGGGCTGCTCTCCCTGTCGATCACCGGCCCTGGTCAGGTCAAGGTCGGCGCCACGGCTGCCATCACGGTCACGGTGACCAACTCAGACTCGACAGCCTGCAGCTTCACGTTCGACAACCGCTTCACGCTGAAGATCGTCTCCGGCGCCGACGAGATCTGGTCGACCGCAGACTGCGCGCAGTGGGCGCCGAGCGGCACGCAGACCCTCGCTCCGGGCGCGGCCGCCACCTGGCAGACCACCTGGGACCGTCACCGCTCGCAGGCGACCTGCAAGCTCGTACCGACGGCGCTCAAGGCCGGGACGTACGTGGCCAACGCCCTGTACGCCGGGGCTGGCTCCGCCCAGCTCGTCATGCTCCTCACCGCGTGATCAGCTGAACGGGTCCGGAGTCAGCGTGTACTTGGTCTGCAGGTACTCGTGGATGCCCTCCGCGCCACCTTCGCGTCCGAGGCCTGAGAGCTTCCAGCCGCCGAACGGCGCCGCCGGGTTGGATACGACGCCGACGTTGAGGCCCAGCATCCCGGTCTCCAGCCGCTCGATCATGCGCTGGCCGCGGGCGAGGTTCTGCGTGTAGACGTACGAGACGAGGCCGAACTCCGTGTCGTTCGCGAGCCGTACAGCGTCGTCCTCGTCGGTGAACGAGACGATCGCGACCACCGGCCCGAAGATCTCCTCGCGCAGGATCTGGCTGCCCGGCCGTACATCGCTGAGCACCGTCGCCGCGAAGAACGTCCCGGGCCGCTGGATCGCCTCTCCCCCGATGCGCAACGTCGCGCCCTTGTCCACCGCGTCGCGTACCAGCTCGCTCGCCTTCTCCACGGCGCGCTCGTCGATCAGCGGACCGATCGTCACGCCGTCCTCGGTGCCGCGGCCGGTACGGAGCTCCCGCACTCGGTCCGTGATGCGCCGCGCGAACTCCTCA
This sequence comes from Propionibacteriales bacterium, assembly GCA_017882655.1. GTDB lineage: Bacteria > Actinomycetota > Actinomycetes > Propionibacteriales > Propionibacteriaceae > Fen-668. The sequence continues at coordinate 695 of JADGPB010000444.1, read as the reverse complement.
GCGATCGAGGAGTGCACGATGAACCGGTTGGCCGCGGTGCACGCCTCGCCGGTGTTGCGGAACTTCGCGGCCAGCGCGCCCTCGACGGCCTTGCCCAGGTCGGCGTCCTCGAACACGATGAACGGCGCGTTCCCGCCGAGCTCCATCGACGTGCGAAGTACGCCCTGGGCCGCCTGCTCGAGCAGTCTCTGCCCCACCGACGTCGAGCCGGTGAACGAGAGCTTCCGCAGCCGCGGGTCGGAGATGATCGCTTCCGAGACCGGCCCGGACGTCGAGGTGTTGATGACGTTCACGACCCCGGCCGGTACGCCGGCGTCCTCGAGCAGCTGGACGAACAGGCTCGTGGTCAGCGGCGTCTGCGAGGCGGGCTTCACGACGACCGTGCATCCCGCGGCAAGCGCAGGCGCGATCTTGCGCGTCGCCATCGCCAGCGGGAAGTTCCAGGGGGTGATGAGGAAGCAGGGACCGACCGGGTGCTGGGTGACGATCATCCGGCCCGTACCTTCCGGGCTGGCGCCGTACCGTCCCTGCACATGGGCGGCTTCCTCGCTGAACCAGCGCAGGAACTCCGCCCCGTACGCGACCTCGCCCGCCGATTCGGCCAGCGGCTTGCCCATCTCGATGGTCATCAGCAGCGCGAAGTCGTCCTTGCGCTCGGTGAGCAGGTCGAACGCGCGGCGCAGGATCTCGGCGCG
>JADGPB010000443.1 GCA_017882655.1 Propionibacteriales bacterium | reverse complement strand
TCCGACCGCCTGCGGTATACTCCGGCGGCCCTGAGCAACGGGCACCCTCGGTCGGGGCGTGGCGCAGCTTGGTAGCGCGCATCGTTCGGGACGATGAGGTCGGAGGTTCAAATCCTCTCGCCCCGACCAAACTCACGTTTCTGACCCAGGTCGAGCACGGCCGGGAGAGCCACGCCGAGGCCGAGCTCGATTGCTTCGGGCGTGAGCTCGTATTCCATTCCCTCGAACCCAGGACCCCCGTTCGGCGAACAGCGCCGTGGCCTGTACCTTGCAGGCATCGGGCTCGTCCCGACGGCCGCCTACTGTTACGAGGTCCAGGCATACCAGGCCGTGGCGACGTTCCATCCCAGTCCGACGACGATCAGGAACTTGTCGTACAGCCCGGAGTAGGTCGGCAAGCCAATGACGTTGAAGGCGAAGAGACTGACCGCGGCGATGACGCTGATCCAGCGAAGCGTCTGCCCGGTCAACGTCACGGACGCGACGACCATGACGATCGGAATCAGCATCAGGACCGCGATTCCCAGCAATGCCAGCGGGATCATCTCCTGCTTGAGGCCGCCGAACTGGCCCGGGGTGGCGTCGCCGCTCCAGAACCGCAGGACGTCCCCCAGCAGGTAGGTGAGCATCAGCGCCACCCACAGGGCTGATAGCTTGATCTGCACGTCTGGCATCGATCGGCTCCGTTCTTGGTCGGGTGACCGTTGGCGTTCGACTCCATCCATCCGATGGCTCCGCAGGCTCGGTGAGCGCCGAGCGGATCTGCCCATCGGCATCGACTCGTTCATTCGCCCTCGCTCAGGCTGCAACCGGGTCGATGGCAATGACAACTGTCCCTCGCGCGTGTCCTGCTGCGACATGCTCAATCGCCATGGGCGTCTCGCGAAGCGGGTAGGTCCCGTCCATCACCGGGTTGACCTTCCCGGCTTCGATGAGCTCCTTGAGGACCTGGAGGCTGGCTCGGTTCTGGAACTTGACCGACGGGCGCAGCTGCTGGCGCACGAACAGGGACGCCACGAACGCCCTCATGACGGGCCCCAGAGCGCCCCCGGAGTGTCCTCCGCCGTTCGGTTGCAGCACCCCGTCCCGGGTGAGGGCGCGCCGCATGTCCGAAGGCGAATGGTTGCCCACGTTGTCGAGGATGAAGTCGTATCGCGGCCCACCTCGGGTGAAGTCTTCCTTGGTGTAGTCGATGACGTGGTCGGCCCCGATCGAGCGGACCATCTCCATGTTCTTCGTGCTGCAGACGCCGGTCACCTCGGCACCGAACGCCTTGGCGATCTGCACGGCGTACGTGCCGACACCACCGGATGCCCCATTGATCAGGACCTTCTGTCCGGGCTGGACCTTGCCGTCGTCGCGAAGAAGCTGGAGGGCGGTAGTCGCGGATACGCCGACAGTTGCGGCCTGCTCGAAGCTGAGAGTGGCCGGCTTCGGCACGAGGTGGTCCTCTGCCGCAACCGCGTACTCGGCGAAGGCACCCGTGCACCAGCCGAAAACGTCGTCACCAGCCCGAAGCTGCGTCACAGCCTTCCCGACCGCCTCGACTGTCCCCGCGATGTCCGTCCCCGGAACGCGGTTCTTCGGCTTGCGCAGTCCGGTCGCCATCCGCATGAGGTACGGCGAGCCCGCCATGACGATCACGTCACCGACGTGGACGGACGCTGCACGGACGCGGACCAGGACCTCGCCGTCGCCGATCTCGGGTCGGTCGATGTCCCTGCGCTCAAGGACGTCGGCCGAGCCGTACCTGTCTTGAACGATTGCCTGCATCGTGGTCTCCTGCTACTATACGGCGTAAAGCCAACTGCGTGACTGTACGGTGTAAAGTCCGCAGTGTCAACCCCGTCTTCGCGTACCACTGGGACGAGAGGAGGCCCATGACGACGCAAGCCAGCAACGGAGCGCCGCGCCGCGTTCCCTTGAGCCGGGAGCGCGTACTGGAGGCCGCGATCAAGCTCGCTGATCAGGGTGGGCTCGAGTCACTCAGCATGCGGAAGCTCGGCCAGGAGTTCGGGGTCGAGGCAATGGCTCTCTACTACCACTTCGCCAACAAGGACGAAGTCATCGATGGCATGGTCGATATCGTCTTCAGCGAGATCGAACTGCCGAACAACGGCGCCGGTTGGAAGACGGCGATGCGCGAGCGGGCCATCTCGATGCGCGACGTCCTGTTGCGCCATCGCTGGGCGATCGGTCTGATGGAGGCGCGGAGAAACGCAGGTCCAGCGAACCTGCGACACCATGATGCGATGCTCGGAAGTCTTCGGGCCGCACATTTCGGGATGGATCTGGCGGCGCACGCGTACTCGCTCCTGGACAGCTACATCTACGGCTTCGCCCTGACGAAGGTGAACCTCCCGTTCGACGCAACCGAAGAGGTCGCCGAGGTGGCCCAGGGCATGCTGCAGCGGTTCCCCGTCGACGAATACCCCAACCTCGTCGCGATCATCGCCGAACGCATGAAGCCCGGCTACGACTACGGGGACGAGTTCGAGTATGGCCTAGACCTGATCCTCGATGGCCTGCAGAAGGCTGCGGGATCTTCCCGACATGAGCTCGGCTCCAGCGCTCCGACGTCGCGCCAGCCGGATGCTGGCCCGGTGTAGATCAGCTGGTAGCCGATGAGCCGCAATCTACGGGCCGAACTGGTGCAGCCCTGGGACGTTTGCCGATGAGATGAGTTCGATGCGCTCGACTCCTCTCGCCCCGACCAACCAGTCGCCAATGGGCCTTGCTTCGCCCTTGGAATCGTGGCCGTGGGCTATCGATCGCCCCACTGGGTTTGTTCGCGAGGCATCGGGAAGGCGACCT
>JADGPB010000052.1 GCA_017882655.1 Propionibacteriales bacterium | reverse complement strand
CCACACCAACCGGACGACGTTGCCGACCGTACGCGTGGCGACCAGGTCGGGCGGCGGCGCCGGCGCGAGGTTGATCGGCTGGATCTTCGTGATGGGGATGATCGTGTACACCGGCTTGGAGGTCGACGCCGCGGCACTCGAGGGTGCCTTGGAAGGAGTCGGGGTCGGGGTCGACGTCGGAGTTGGTGTTGGTGTCGGCGTGTCGATCGACGGAGTCGGTGTGACGGAGATCGCCGACAGTGTCGGGGTGACGCTGATGCCGGTCGCCGGGGCGCTCGTGGCTCGGCCCGAGGAGAAGCTCGCCATCACCTGCTGCCACGGGACGACGACCAGCAGGGCTGCCAGCGCCACCACAGCACCGATGCCGACCAACGCCCGTACGTGCCGTTTGCGCGGTTTCGCGGCTGCGGGTGGTTCCGGCGGCGTCTCGACGCCTCGGGCCCGAGACGCGAGCATGGTGGCGTCACCGCTGGCGGGCGTATCCCGTACGGACCTGAAGATCGGCGGCAGCACGGTGGCGGTGCCCGAGGGTGCAGACGCATCGGCGGGGGTCGCGCCTGGCAGTCCCGGGACGATCGCGGGCGCCGCGATGAGCGTCGATGCCGCCGTCGCGCTGGCGGCGACTGCCCCCGGGGATGCGCCCATGAGCACCATGTCGGTGACGGGCTGGCCGGCGGCGCGCTGTACGTCCTGGAGGCGCCGACCGAAGTCCGCGAGGGTCTGCGGCCGGTCAGCGGGATCCTTGGCCATCGCCGCCACGATGGCCGCGCTCAGCGCGGCCGGAGCGATCTCTGGGGCGAGCGGCGGCGGCGGTTGGTGGAGGACGCGGTCGACGAAGTCGGCGACGCCGGTCCGCTCGGGGTCTGAGAACGCGGACTCGCCACGAAGCAGCTGGTACAGGGTGGAGCCCAGGTTGTACGCGTCGGTGCGCACGTCGGCGGGCTTTCCGAGGAGCACCTCGGGCGCCGCATGGGTCGGGGTGTACGCGGCCGTGACCGTCGCTGCGCCGCGTGCCGTCGAGATGCCGAAGTCGGCCAGCGCGGGCTCGCCGAACGCCGTCACCAGGATGTTCTCCGGCTTCACGTCCCGGTGGAGCACCCCGAGCTGGTGGGCCGCGTCCAATGCGCCGGCGATCTTCACGCCGATGCGGGTGACCTCGGCTGCGGGGATCGGCCCCGTCGAGCGCACGCGATCGGCCAGCGAGCCATGCTCGCAGTAGGTCATCGCGAGGAAGGGATGGCCGTCGTCGAGGAATCCTGAGTCCAAGACCGTGACGATGTTGGGGTGGCCGGTGAGGCGGCCCATGAGCGTGCACTCACGCTCGAACCGCCGCCGTGCGGCCTCGTCGTCGATCCCCGAATGAAGGATCTTGACCGCGACCATCCGGTCGTACGCGGTCTGGCGCGCGCGCCAAACTGAGCTGAAGCCCCCCCGCCCGATCAGCTCGAACGAGTCGTACCCGGGGACTCGCGGCCGCGAAAGCCGACCGGAGTCAGCATCGACACCGTCCATCGTGATTTCAGCCTATTCCCGAGCGGTGCGCCGCACTGGGATGGGGTGAGATTCGTCGCCTCGTCGGCCGGAACCCCGTGATCCAGGGGAGGTCTCTCCTTGCTGGGGGGAGTTCTCTCCTTGCAGTCACGCGTCAGAGGAGGTGAGGACCTCGATCATCTCGCCGCCCGTTGCGGGAGCATCACCGTGAGCCCGCCCGGTACAGCCTCGGCTTCCAGCCGGCACGTGTCGCCCGCGGCGTCTCCGTCGAGCTGGTACGGGACGGGGTCCGGCGACTCGATGACCACCCGGCGCCCTTGTGCGTACTCCAGCGGCTCGACGTTCGCACCCCCGAGCAGGCCGCTCGCCACCTTCGCCCAGTCGACGACGCCGGTGGGGTTGCAGATGAGCACGTCGAGCATCCCGTCGGTGGGGCTCGCGTCGGGGAGGATGCGGATGCCCGCCTGGAGCGTGCCGACGTTGCCGACCAGCGCCAGCACGGCGCTGCGCTTGATGGGCTCGGCGTCATCGAGCGTGACAGTGAGGTCGTACGGCCCCGTACCGACGCTCTGCGCAGCCGCAAGGAAGTACGCGGCCGAGCCGACGACCTTCTTGAGGTCGGTGTTGGTGTTCGCCATCACCTGGGCATCGCCGCCCATGCCGCTCATCACGACGAAGTGCTCGGTGTGGTCGCCGACCGTGAACTTCACGGCGTCTATCGGCGACGGCTTGCCCTCGAACGCGACGTCGAACGCCTGCTGCTCGTCGAGAGGGACGCCGAGGTTGCGCGCGAGGAGGTTGCCGGTACCCGCGGGGATCAGGGCGACGGGCACGTTGCTGCCGACGAGCTCGGAGCAGACGACGCGTACGGTGCCGTCGCCGCCCGCGACGATCACCAGAGCGACCTTCTTCGCCAGCGCGTCACGCGCCATCTCGCGGCCGGGATCGTCGGCTTCGGTCTCCAGCCACAGCGGCGGTTTCCAGCCGCGCTCGCGCAGCTCGTACTCGACGCGCGTACGGAACAGGTCGAAGGCGATGATCTTCGACGGGTTGTAGATGATGGCGGCGCGCTTGTCGACGTGCACGCGAGGCCTGTCGAAGAAGCCGAGCGACTCCGCGATCGTGTTCACCCCGGCCAGGAGGAGGGCGGTCGAGATCACCGCGCCGCCGAGGAGTGCCCCGCCGACGAGATCGCTGAACCAGTGGTGCCGCATGAGCAGGCGGTCGACCGCGACGGCGACGACGAACAGCGCACCAGCCACGCGGATGACCCAGATCGACACTGTGGAGCGACGCTGCGTGGTGACGAGCGTGACGATCGTGGCGGCCCCGATGGTGGCCGCGGTGACGTGTCCGGAGGGGTACGAGTAACCCGCGTACGTGAGCGCGTCGCTGAACCCCGACGACGGACGCGGCAGACGGAACAGGTACTTGAGCAGCTCGTACCCACCCCAGCCCACGACCACCGATCCGACCAGTGCCGTCGCCAGCCGACGCAGCCGCCTCGCCGCCGACCACCCCGCGATGCCGAGCACCACGACGAAGACCACGCCCGGGTGGAGGATCAGGGAGAGGGCCTCGAGGATCTGTCCGAACCCCGAGCGGGGCGCGATCTGTCCGGGCAGCAGCGCCCGGTCGAGGGGATCGAGGATTCCCATCACGCGCAACGCCGACCAGACGACGAAGCCGCCTCCCGTCAGGGCCACCACAAGCCACGTCAAGGTGCGTCCGCGTGTCGTCATGTCCTCATTGTGGCGTGGGAACAAGTCGCTCGCCCAGGTCTTCCCTGACGCCTCGAAACGACGCGGAGAGCAGTCGCGCGGCTGGATAGGCTGTGCTGGTGATCGATCCGAAGCTGCTGCGTACCGACTCCGACCGTCTTCGTCGTGCTCAGGAGGCTCGCGGCGAGTCGCCGGAGCTCATCAACCAGCTGGTGTCGGCGGACGAGACGCGGCGCAGCTCGATCGCGTCGTTCGAGCGGCTTCGGGCCGAGCAGAAGGAGCTCGGCGCGCTGATCCCGAAGGCGAGCGGCGATGAGAAGGTGCAGCTTCTTGCCCGTACGAAGGAGCTGGCTGCGCAGGTCAAGGACGCGCAGGCGACCTCGGACGGGGCCGGCGCCACGTTCGACGCGCTCATGCTGCAGCTGCCGAACCCCGTCTTCGACGACGTACCTCGCGGTGGTGAGGACGACTTCGTCATCGTCGAGAAGGTCGGCACCCCGCGCGACTTCGAGACGGAGGGTTTCGCCCCTCGCGACCACCTCGAGCTCGGCCAGATCCTCGGCGCGATCGACATGGAGCGAGGCGCCAAGGTGTCCGGCTCGCGGTTCTACTTCCTGACCGGCCAGGGCGCACAGCTCGAGCTGGCCCTGACGGCGTTCGCGATGGCGAAAGCCGCCGAGTGGGGCTTCACGCCGGTCCTGCCGCCGGCGCTCGTGAAGCCGTCGGCGATGGAGGGCACGGGCTTCCTCGGACAGGCAGCGCAGGACGTCTACCACCTGCCGGACGACGACCTGTACCTGGTGGGTACGAGCGAGGTCGCGCTCGCCGCGTATCACTCCGACGAGATCCTCGACGGTGCCAAGCTGCCGATCTCGTACGCCGGTTACAGCCCCTGCTTCCGTCGCGAGGCCGGCTCGTACGGCAAGGACACCCGCGGCATCTTCCGCGTGCACTGGTTCGACAAGGTCGAGATGTTCGTCTACTGCGCGCCCCAAGACGCACAGGAGCAGCACCAGCGGCTGCTCGGCTACGAGAAGGAGTTCCTCTCGTTGCTCGGCCTGCCGTTCGAGGTGCTCGAGGTCGCCGCGGGCGACCTGGGCCTGTCCGCCGCCCGCAAGTACGACTGCTACGCGTGGGTGCCGAGCCAGCGTCGGTACCGCGAGATCACCTCGACCTCGAACTGCACCGAGTTCCAGTCGCGCCGGTTGAACACGAGGGCGCGGTACGAGGGGGACGTGGGGCCGGTCGCGACCCTCAACGGCACCCTGTGCGCGATGACCCGCATGATCATCCTGCTGCTCGAGAACCACCAGCGCCCCGATGGCTCGGTGGCGATCCCTGAGGCCCTGCGTCCGTACCTGGGTGGCCGCGACCTTCTGGTCCCGGCATAGGCCGTGGGCTCGAGCTGGCGGCCGAAGCTGGTCGCGCTGGACATCGACGGCACGCTCGTCGACTTCGACGGGGTGCTGCCCGGATCTGTACGGATGGCGGTGCGGCGCATCATCGATGCCGGCGTGCCGGTCGTCATGTCCACCGGCCGCAGCTGGATGGCTACCCAGGTGATCGTGGAGGCGCTCGAGCTGCCCCCGGCCCTGCACGTCTGCTCCAACGGTGCGGTGGTCGTCGACTACCCGCCATTCCAGCTCGTACGCCACGTGACGTTCGACCCGGCGCCGGTCATCGACCGGGTCGTAGAGGTGACGAACGCGATCATCGCGGTCGAGGAGATCGGCCGCGGCTACCGAGTCAGCGCGGCCTTCCCCGACGGCGAGCTCTACGGGCACACCGTGCACGAGTCGATCGAGTCGCTGCGGTCGCGGCCCGTGTCCCGCGTCATCGTGCGTGATCCCGACGGTGACGAGGCTGAGTTCATGGACCTCGCGCAACGCCTCGGGCTGCACGGGGTGAGCTACTTCGTGGGCTGGAAGTGCTGGCTGGACATCGCGCCGGAGGGCGTCGACAAGGCTGCCGGACTCGAGGTCGCATGCGAGCGGTACGGGGTCGCGCCTGCGGACGTCCTCGCTCTCGGCGACGGCTACAACGACATCGAGATGCTTCGCTGGGCAGGCCGAGGTGTCGCGATGGGCGGCGCTCCCGTGGAGGTGCTGGCAGCCGCCGACCACGTCACCGGCTACTTCGCCGACGGTGGCACGGCCGACGAGCTGAACCGCTGGTTCTGAACGCTTCCTAGAAAGCCCCGACCAGGCGTTTCGCGGCCTCAAGCGCCACGCTCTGCGCCTTGGCTGGATCGGTGGCCGTGGACGATACAGCCACGGAGATGTTGCCCTTGGCTACTTCGATCCGCGCCATCGTCTTGGCGCCGACGCTGGTCGTGAAACCGAATGCGTCGTCGCCGAGAGAGACAGCGAACGGCACGATGTTGGGTTCCTTGCTCATTGCGGCCTTGGCAGCCTCGACGAACGTACTCGCGGGACCCGGTTGGCGGATCACGTCGTAGCCAAGAGTCGGGTCGGTCCCGGTGTACGAACAGCCGTCGATCTTGGTCGCGCTGGTGGCGCTGCCAGCCGATGCCGCGAGCTGCTTCGGAGTACCCCCCAAGAGCGCTGTTGCCGCCGCCAGGTCGATCGTGCGGCACATCCCGGTGGCGACCGCGCTGGCGCTCGGGGCTGCCGTGCTACCGGCCGCGGACGCGGTTCCCGCGGGTGCTGACGCGACCACGGAGGCTGGTCCCGTGGTCGTCGTCGACGCCGCGCACCCTCCGGCCAGGACCAGAACTGCCAGAGTCACGGCAACACCCCTACGCCTCTGCATGGCACCCTCTCGCCCGCCCGACAATGGGTGGAGTGTGCCAGCAAACAATCGCCGTGGCAATGCGTCGAACTACCAAAACTTCAATCCGGGCATGGAACCGCTCAGGGTGCCGGTTGCGGAGACTCCGCTTGTCGTACCGCGTGGCCAGTCAATTCTCACAACGCTGGCGGAGGCCGTCCGAGCGCGGCACACTGTGCGCCATGCAGCTCCAGAACCGTCACAACCCCGCGTTCACCGTGGGGCGGCTCTACCTTGCTCCCAACGAGCCCGTACGCGTCGAGTCAGGCGCCATGATGGCGACCAGCGCCGGCGTGAAGCTCGATGTCTCGACTGGCGGCGGCCTCATGGCCGGCCTCAAGCGCTCCGTGCTCGCCGGTGAGTCCTTCTTCGTCACCACGTACACGGCGCCTTCTCAGGGCGGCTGGGTCGACGTCGCCGGCGTGCTCCCCGGAGACATCATCGGCGTGGACATCCAGCCCGACCGGCCGTTCTTCGTGACGAAGGGCTGCTGGATCGCCAACTCGTACGGCACCGAGGTCACCTCGAAGTGGGGCGGCGGCAAGAACCTGTTCGGCGGCGAGGGCGGCTTCGGCCTCCAGGCCACCGGGCAGGGCCAGGTAGTCGTCAGCGTGTACGGGGCCTTGGACGTCGTCGACCTCCAACCCGGTGAGCAGATCGTCGTCGACACCGGACACGTCGTCGCGTACGACCTCGGCATCCAGTTCCGGCTGCGCCGCGCGGTGGAGGGCAAGACGTTCTCGTCGCTCACCTCCGGCGAGGGCTTCGTGTTCGACTTCTTCGGGCCCGGACGCTTGCTGCTCCAGTCCCGCAACCCGTCCGCTCTCACCGCGTGGATCCAGCACAATGCTCCGTCGCAGAACCCGTCCGGCAGCTCGGCGGGCAACCTGGGCGGCCTGGGCAGCCTCCTCGGGGGCTAGGCAACCACGCGGCGGTCGTCAGCCGTCCAATGCGTTCCGCAACCCGGCGAGTCTGTGCTCGAGCGCGTCGACCCTGGCCACGAGGCCGGGGTCGACGGCTGCGCTTGGATCAGGCGACGCAGGGAGCGACGCGGGGTCGGATGCCTTGCGTACGGCGAACTTCCAGTACGCCACGCCCACGGTCACGAGGAGCGCTCCCGCGACCACGGCGAGCCTGGGCCACCCGTTCGTGGCGGACAGGGACATGCTGACGGCGTAGATCATGGTGAAGAGCCCGCCAAGAAGGATGCCATTGGTGATCACCGGGATGCGTTCCGTGGGGATGAGCATCGAGGCGACCATGACCGCTGTGGCGCAGATCAACAGCCAGGTCCCGGTGACGAGGCGCCACGTATCCCATGCGGCCGAGTTGTTCGGCTCGAACCCTGGGGCCGGCTCCGGGTAGAAGGTGTTGAGCGCGATCCCGACGAAGGCGACCACGACCAGTCCGAGGAAGAAGCTGAAGACGATTTGCAGGACCGTCTGACTGAGGTTTCGCTGAGGCATCATCGTCACCTTCCGGTTCGATCCAGTCTCTCACCGGGAGCGACGCGGCGGCGGCCGAACACGGCAACGCCTGCCCGCGGGGGGATGCAGGCGGGCGCTGGATCGGGGATCAGGCCGCCCGGCGGCGCGAGCTCCTGACGACGGAGTCGTACACCTCGATGACTTCTTCGAGCGTCGGCGGTACGGACTCCGCCTTCGGCGCGAACTCGCCGCTCCGTGCGCGGCGCAGGTGGCGCTTCACGGTCGAGAGCGAGCAACCGAGGCGCTGGGCGATCGACTCGAGGCTCTCGTGTGGGTTGGCCGTACGTAGCCGTACGACCTCGTCGTGGTCGATCTGGCGGTTGGGGGAGGTGACCCCGGCCAGGGTGTCGAAGTCGTCGGCCTCGACCGTGACCTCGAGCTCGGAGCGGATCTCCTGCCGCTGCCGGACCGTCGTGCCGGCCACGAACCCGTACACGTCGTGGTTGACCACGGCGTCGTACAGGCACTTCGAGAAGAGCGGGCAGTTCCCGCAGGTCTCTGTGGCCCTGGAGACAAGGACGGTTCGGGCCTGGCGCTGGGCGCCTGGCGCTGCGCTGGGGAGTGGCTCCTCGAGCAGCGGGTTTCGGAAGACATCGGCGGCGGCGACGCAGTTGGGGGTGATGCGGGTCATGGCCACGGTCATGTTTGGGGTGTTCCTTCTGTGGGTCCTGAGAGGGCTCAATGAGCCGTCACCACTGTCGCAAATCTGAACGGTCACAGGGAGACCGGAACGTGAAGGGAACTACCCGACTTCGATAGGTAGGGGGCGGGGGCGTCCTGAGTACCAGTACCTATCGGCGGCTCCAGGTTCCCAACGAGGTGGATCCTGTCACCCAAAAGGGTCAGGAACTTCGTTCACGGGCACCGTTTCACCGTGGGAAATGCGCCGTCGGCGCCTGCCCCATCCGTACAGCACTAGCCTGATTTCATGCTCCTTCCGTACGCGCCGAATCCGAACTACATCACCACGATGCGCGACGGCACCATCAAGCAGCTCAACCCGTTCTCGGGCACGGAGGTGTGGACCGTACCGGGGCGCGGCAACCGTCCGCTCGGCATCTTGCCGACACATCCCGAGCCGCTGGACCCCGCCGCTCGCGGCCACTACTGCGCGTTCTGCGAGGGCGGTTACCTCGAGACGCCGCCTGAGAAGTCACGCGTCATCCGCGACAACCGCGGCTGGCACACCGTCTACCGCACACCGGCCGAGAACCTCTTCGACACCGTCGCCGAGTTCCGTCGCGTACCCAACCTCTTCGAGATCCTGTCGTACGACTACTGGCACGCCAACTACGCGTACGAGATCCCCCTCGACATCGCCGAGCGGCGCCGCATCTACCTGGCGAGCCCGGCCGGGCGAGCGCACGTACTCACCGTGGCGAGGGGCAAGCTGCGGGCCTCGGGTCGTACCGCCGAAGCCATCGATGCCATGACCGAGGAAGCGATCATCGAGTACGCCTCCGGCTTCTTCGGCGGCGGCCACGACGTGATCATCGCGCGGCGGCACTACATCGACGGCGCGAAGTCGACTGTCGACCTCGCATCGTCGGGCACGCTCACGCCCGAGGAGCACTACCGCTACATTGCGTTCACGGTCGAGTCGCTGCGCAGGCTGTACGAGATCAACCGGTACGCGCCGTACGTGGCGGTGTTCCAGAACTGGCTCAAGCCGGCGGGCGCGTCAAGCGACCACCTGCACAAGCAGCTCGTGGCGATCGACGAGCGGGGCGTACAGAACGAGCTCGCGATCCAGCGGCTGCGGTCGAACCCGAACCTGTACAACGAGGCGGCCGTCAACTACGCGAGCTACCACAACCTCTTGCTCGCCGAGAACGACTACGCGGTCGCCTTCGCGGGCTTCGGGCACCGCTACCCGTCGATCGAGATCTACTCGAAATCGGAGCATGCCTGGCCGTGGGATCACACCGACGACGAGGTCGGTGGGGTGTCCGACCTGGTGCACGCCATGCACGCAGCGACGGGCGTCGACGTACCGACCAACGAGGAGTGGCACCATCGCCCGGTCGACGTCGACCTGTCGATGCCGTGGCGGATCCTGCTCAAGTGGCGCGTCTCGACGCTGGCCGGCTTCGAGGGCGGCACCAAGGTCTACCTCAACACCATCGACCCGATGACCCTGCGCGATCGGATCGTTCCGAAGCTGTACGCGCTGCGCGGCGAGGGTCGTCTCGGCGGCCTGCGCATCGGTCCCGAGTGCAGCGGCGCCCCCAACCTGCTCCGGTACAACCCGGTCTCGCGCTAGCGGAGCAACTCGCAACGTCACAGGCAAAACTCCGCTGCCTTCGGTCAGGGGAGGGCGACTGGGTGTCCGGAGCGGAGCGACTCCCGCACGGCCTCGGCGATCCGTACGGCTCGGAGGCCCGACGGCGCCGATGCGCACGCTCATGGCGGTTCTGTTCGTGGTGGGAGAATCGGATGCCGGGAACCTACCGCGAGGGGAACACGTGAGCGAGCTCAGCAGGACGTTGTCGACGCTGACCACCGAGGCCGTGAATCCCGAATGGGCGGGGATCGACACGTGGCCGACGCGCCAGCTGGTCGAGGGGATGATTGCGGCGGACTCCGGGCTGTACGAGGCGATCGCGGCACGTACGGACCAGCTCACGGCCGCGGTCGACGGGATCGTCGATC
>JADGPB010000442.1 GCA_017882655.1 Propionibacteriales bacterium | reverse complement strand
CGTCTGCGCCCCTCCCCCACGTGCCGGGACCACCTACTTGACGACCGTGATCGCCAAGCGCATCGCCGGCAGCTGGTACCCGAGCGCGAGCCCGGGAAGGTCGGAGGCGTACGAGAGCATCGGGATCATCCCGTAAGGCGTGTTCGCGTACGACGGTGCCTGCGTGTAGAGCAGCGGGTACATGTCGATCAGGTGGGTGCCGGGCTCGCCACTCGCGACCATGTCGAGCACGGTGTCGCCCTGGCTGTTGAAGCCACAGCCGTACCCCATGTAGGCGTTGTCGTAGTCGACTGCGATCGTGTTGTCGAGCTGCGTCCAGCCGAGGCCCTTCAGGTGCACCGTGAAGTGCTGGCCTGCGTGGAGCGTCAGGTCGGAGATCGGCTGCGCCGTCGCGAAGCTGCGCTTCACGAAGAACGGCACCTGCGCCATCGGGGTCGTGCCCTGGACGAGCTGCACGGCGTGCCAGCCGCCGAGCCCGTCGGGAACGGTGATCTTCGTCGTCAGCGTGCCGTCGGCCGCGGCGGTAGCCGTGCCGAGCGGCGTCGTCGTGAACGTCCAGCAGACGCCGGTGCAGTTCACGCGGTTGCCGACGACGGAGGCCCACTGGAGGCTGACCGGCGCGTTCGGCGTGAGCCCGCCGGCAGTGACGTCGACCTTCGTCAGGATCTGGCCGCTCGTGGTGCTGAGCGTCGCGGTCCCTGACGTCACCCCCGCGACCGACTTGATCGCGGCGAGCGTCGTGGTCGGCGCCATGGTCGGCGCGACGTTCATCGGCCAGTCGATGCGTGCGGCGGGCCGCCCGTCATCCTTGGTCACGGTGAAGATGAACTTCTTGCTGGTAGCCCACGGGTTCGGCGACTGCGGGATGTTCATGTAGCCGAACGTGACGGAGTCGTCGAGGTAGATGACGTGCTTGCCGACAGGGCCGGAGGCACGGATGTGCGCGACTGCGACGCCGCGCGACCAGTTGGCGGTCATCTGGCCGGCGAACTTGTTGTCGTAGTTGAGCGCGACCGAGCCCTCGTAGAGCGCGGAGCCGAGGCCGGAGTAGGTGATCGTGATCGGCGTGCCGATCGGGCCCTTCTTCGGCGTCATCGTCGCGTGGCGGGCCATCAGGAAGCCACCCTTCGCGACCTGGATCCCGTCGACGACGGCATAGATGTCGTGCAGGCCGCCCCAGTCCTGCGGAGCGTTGAGCGTGACGCTGAACGCTCCGGCTGCGTCGGTGTGCGCCGTGGTCAGCAGGACGGCGAACTTCGTCGTCTTGCGGCCCATGTAGTCGACGCTGTCGACCCGCGAGTCGACCATCCAGTCGACGTTCGCGGTGCTCCACGTGAGGTTGACGTCCTTGTTTGCGGGCAGCCCCGCGCCGGAGATCGTCGTCTTCGTGCCGGCGACAGCGATGTCCGGCGTCGTCGTGAGCGTGCTCATCGTCGCCGCGGGCTTGCCCGGGTCGACGACCGGCCCCGGCAGTGCCGAGACGCCCGGGATCGCCGGTGCTTGCACCGGGCCCGGGGCTGCGAAGGCGGAGGCCGGCAGGAGCAGCGCTGTAGCTGCCACAGCGATGCCGACGACGCGCTTGATGGTGATGGTCATGGTGTAGGTGGTCCCTTCCTGCTTTTGGATCCCTTACGGGATGATCGTGATCGGATAGTCGAAGATCCCCGTCTTGCCGCCGTCGGTCTTGAACACGACGTGAATCGTCACGTCACCGAGCGGGAAGGTGGGCGGAACGATCCACGGAGCCGACCAGAAGAACACCTTGTTGCCCACAGCGCCGTGCGCGCCGTAGGTCACGGGTGCGGTCGCCTGACCGGGGATGGTGTACGTGGCGGTGTCGATGTTGTCGGTCGAGAGCGTCGTCCCCGAGGAGAGGTCGAAGCCCCAGACGCGGACGACGACCTGCTCGCCGCGCTTGTAGACGTTCGTCTGCGAGCAACCGACGGCGCGCTTGGGCGCTCCGACCGGCTGCGTGCCGTTGACGGTGTCCATGTAGAGCGAGATGGACGTGTCGGAGACCGTCGGCGCTGCCACAGGAGCCGGCCCGTTGCCGGGCGAGACCTGCGGGGTTGCAGTGATCGTCAGCTGCGAGGTCGAGACCGGCATCTGCACGAATGCGCCGATGCGCTTGTTCTGCGTCTTGACCAGCACCTTGAAGTCGACGAGGCCCTGGGGATAGGTGGCGGGGACGTTCCACGTCCCGACCCACACCATCCGGCCGCTCGCGCCCGGCGCCTTCGGGTTGTACGCCAGCTTGACGGGCGGCTGGTTCGGGATCGCGGCGTAGAAGTACTTGACGTCCTTCGCAGCCAGCGCCTTCTTCGCCTTCGAGTCGACCGCGAACGCGCGGAAGATGACACTCGTACCGGGTGCGAACTGGTTCTGAATCGCGCCGGTCGAGGTCACGGTCTGCGCCGCGATGAACACGGTGCTCGACGTGGCGGCCGGGAACGGTGCGGCGATCGGCGGGTCCGCTGCGGGCGCCGAGGCGGCGACCGTTGCGAAGGCCACGAGGGCAACGCCGAGCGTCAGGAACTTTCTCATTGTCTCTCCTTGAGGTGTCATGGGACGCGCGGCGATTACGCCGTCAGGCTCCCTTTGAACTTGACCGTGAACGCGCCGCTCGAGCGGTCGTAGGTGCCCGACATCTTCAGGGTCCCCTTCGACTTCGCGAGCTTGCCGGTCGCCTTCAGAACGGCGGCCTTGCCGCTGATGCTGAACAGCTGGCCGGAGTCGTCTCCACAGCCGACTGAGCTGGGATTGACCTTGAAGATCAGGGTCCCGCCGGGGCCGGTGATCTTGCCGGTGCCGGTGAACGG
>JADGPB010000051.1 GCA_017882655.1 Propionibacteriales bacterium | reverse complement strand
GCCACTCCGCTGCCAGCAAGCCTGCTGGCGATCTTGCTCATCGGGATCATCGCGACAGCAATGGCAGACCGCGCTGCAGTCGACGGACTTCAACTGCTGCACGGTGGTCCGGATCACCCGTGAGTTCTGTCGGATTTCCCTCATCGCCTGAATGGATCCGAACCCATCGTTTCCTTTCGTGAATGAAACCACCGAAGCTCAGGCCCGTCGAGCCAGGTATTCCGCGATGTCCGCAATCCGGACAGTTGTTGCTGGCCAAAGGGGAGCGCTGATATCGTCTCGTTTGCTGGGTCCCTGCAGGGGGCCTGCACGCCGGCCGAACATGGCCTGCCCGTTGACAGGAAGCGACTTGCGATGAGCCGATCGATCAGTGGCGAAAGCCACCGCACGATGCGTGCTGCTGCCATGTCCCGTCGCTGTTGCCCTTGTCAGCGCTGTATGTCGAGCGTGAACTGACTCCTCGCACTAGCCCGGGACGAGACCTCTCCTCTCTCAGCTAGCTGAGGGCGGCCCGGCTTCGTCGTCGAGCCTCTGCAGTCGATTCTCGCTCTTCCCCCGCTGAAGATGCGGCCCCCGGAACCACTTCCAGCCCCTTGCGTCGCGAGACGCGAATTGCGGCTCGATGGCTGTTCCGCTCCCGTCGCATCGCCAATTCCTCACTCCCCTGGGATAAAGCGTCATGCGACGCGAGGCAAGCTGACACGAGCATTTGGTGTGCTGCCATTTTCCTCAGGAATTCCCCTTTGGCAGCACTACTTCAGGAGTTCTTAACCATGGCTGTACAGCCCGCCACCATCACCGAGCAGCTCACCGAACCGGGAGACCCACCGGCTCCTACCGACCGCCGTGCAGAGTTTGCCGCCCTATTGCGGGGCGACTCGACGCGGCCGTTCCTCACCAGCGCCTGGCAGCACTTCGTCGGCGAGGAGTACGACCCCGTACGCTTCGCCAGAGCGACCGTCGACTTCAACCGCAGCTGGGACTGGGACTGGGTCAAGATCAACCCCCGTGCCGTCTACTACTCGGAGGCCTGGGGTTCGGTCTACGACGAGAACGACTACACCGGGGTCGTCCCCCGCCTTGTGTCAGCGGCGATCACGGGCGTCGCAGACCTGGCGAAGATCCGCCGGTTGGATCCGCGGACCAACCCGGCCCTCGCCGAGCACATCGCCTCGGCACGGCTGATCCGCGAGCAGCTCCCCGACCTCGCCTTGATCCAGACGGTGTTCTCGCCGCTCTCGGTGCTGCTGCAGCTTGCCGGCCTTCCGTCCTACCCAGGCGGCGAGGTTGCCGGCTCGGCCACCCAGCTCACCCGTGACGATCTGCTGCGGACCGACCCGGAACGGACCCATGCCGCCCTTGCCGCCATCGCCCAGACCTTCGCCGACTACGTCGCGCTCCTGGTGGCGCCCGTCGACGAGGGTGGCGCCGGGCTCGACGGCATCTTCTACGCCGTCACCGGTACGGCCAGCGGCGACTTCTTCGACAGGCAGGCCTTCGAGGAGTACTCCGGTCCGTACGACCGAAAGGTCTTGGAGGCGGTCGGTGACGGCCAGGTGGTGTTCCACACCTGCCGTGCGGACTCGCACCCCGAGTGGTTCACCGGCTACCCGATCGACGCCCTCCACTGGGACCAGTTCCTTTCCCGCAACCCCGCACTCGACACCGACTTCGGCGTGACCGTCGTCGGTGGCGTGAACAACGAGCTGTTCGCCGTCGGCGGCGACCGGACTGAGGTTGCCGCCCAGCTCGGGGCGACCCTGGCGGCATCGCCCAAGCGCCCCTTCTTGCTCGCCCCCAGCTGCACCATCCCGACCCCAGCCGACCCCGACTCCCTGCGGCGGCTGAGGGACGCCCGATGAACTTGTCAGACACCACAACCAACACAACGAAGGTGAAGACCATGAAGCTCCCCACCATCTACAAGCGACGGCTCACAGCAGTCGTCCTCGTCGCCAGCGTGACGCTGGGGTTGGCGGCGTGCTCAACCGCCTCCGCCGCGGGCCGCTCCTCCGCCAGCGACACCGTCAACTTCGGCGTGTCGGCCGCAATCACCGGCCAGTACGCCCAGTACGGCGAGCAGTTCAAGAAGGCATTCGATCTCGCCGTGGAGCAGGTCAACGCAGGAGGAGGCATCAACGGCCACCCCGTGGCCCTCAAGTACGAGGACTCGCAGTCCGATCCCAAGCAGTCGGTGGCGGTCGCGCAGAAGTTCGTCGGCGACACGAGCGTGAGCCTCGTCTTCGGCGACTACTCCTCGGCAGCCTCCATCCCCGCCTCGCCCCTCTACACCGCCGGCAAGCTCCTGCAGTACGGCTACAACAACTCCAACCCGGCCTTCACCGCCAAGGGCTCGGAGTACCAGTGGTCCACCTCGATCACCACGAGCGCGACCTACGTGTGGGAGGCCGACTACATCAAGAGCAAGGGCGTCAAGTCCGTCGGCGTGACGTATCTCAACACCGCAGACTGGGGCATCCCCGCGTTCCAGGCGTTCAAGGCCGAGGCTGACAAGATCGGTCTGACGATCACCGACGCCGAGGGTGTACTGGACACGTCGGACGACTACCGTCCCTCGCTGACCAAGGCCGTCGGGGGCCAGCCCGATGCCTTCGTCCACGTCGGCTACGGGCCTGACGCGGCGAAGCTGGTGACCCAGCTGCGTGCCATCGGCTACAAGGGCACGTTCTACGGCGGCCAGGACGAGAAGTCGTTCGACGCCACTCCGGATGCCGAGGGCTCGATCGTCGGCGCGCAGTTCCTGGAGACCAGCAGCGACCCGGCCGTGCAGGCCTTCGTGAAGGCTTTCAAGGCGAAGTACCCCGCCGAGACGCACGTCACGAGCTTCGAGGCCGGAGCCTATGACGCCCTCAACGTGGCCGTGGCGGCCGCCAAGCTGGGTGGTACGACGCGCGACGGCATCCTCAAGGGCTTCCAGCAGGTCAAGGACGTCCCGAGCGTCGTGTACGGCACGATCACCTTCGACACGACCACCCGTCGCGTCGCATCGCCCAAGCTCACACCTACCATCCTCACCGGTGGTAAGTGGGTCGAGTACAAGGGCTGAGGGGCCGATGTCGGCTCGTAGATCATGTTCGACACTCTGATCGCCGGCCTGCTCCGAGGGAACGTGTACGCCCTCGGAGCGGTCGGGATCTCCCTCGTCTTCGGCGTCATGAACGTCGTCAACTTCGCGCAGTTCTCCTTCTTCGGGCTGGGGGCGATGCTGGCGTGGTTCTTCGTCGCCGAGCTCGGCTTGTCCTTCTGGATCGCGCTTCCCCTCGTGCTCGTCATCTGCGGTGCACTGGGGTTGCTGATCAACATCACCGTCGTCCGGCCGTTGGCCAAGTTCCTGCCGCTGGCAGCCATGCTGTCGACCTACGCGGTCTCGCAGATCCTCGACAACGTGTCCCAGATCACGTTCACGGCTGAGTTCCGCGTGTTTCCCAAAGTGCTGCCCACCTCGAACTTCCACATCGGGAACATGCGCTTCGGGACGTCGGACGTCGTCATGCTGGCCATCACTGGCGTCGTCATGGGCGTGATGGCGGTCTTCCTCAAGTACGGGCGTACCGGTCAGGCCATCCGCGCCACGGCCCAGGACCAGGAAGCTGCGCTCCAGATGGGCATCCCGGTGGGGCGGATCCAGCACGTGGCCTTCGTGATCGCGTCCGCGCTGGGCGGCCTTGCGGGCGTGTTCATCGCCCTCTACGTCGGGATCGCCAACCCGACCTCGGGCCTCAACGTCGGGATGACCGCGTTCGTCGCGGCCACCTTGGGCGGGCTCGGATCATTGGGCGGAGCCGTCGTCGGCGGATTCGTCCTCGGCATCCTCGAGGCCTTCGGGATCCACTTCTTCGGCGACACGGCCCGCGAGATCATCATCTTCTTCATCCTGATCGTCGTGCTCATCGTCCGGCCGGGTGGCCTGATGGGCAAGGTGCCGTTGCTCTCCACGGAACCGCTGACAGGTACGTTCCTGGGCAAGGGCCGTCCGCTGAAGATCCCTCGCTGGGTCTGGCCGGTCGCCTTCGTCGTCGGCGGCGTCGTCATCCCCCTGGTAGCGAACAACTACGTGCTGACCACCGGTACGCAGGTGCTGATCTACGCCGTCATCGCGGCCGGGTTCACCGTCACTGCCGGGCAGGCGGCCGTGCTCGCGCTCGGTCAGGCCGGACCGATCGCAATCGGTGCGTACACGTCGGCGCTGCTGACGCTGTACCTGCCCGTGTCGTTCTGGCTCGCCGTGCCGCTCGCCGGGCTCTCGGCGGCGATAGTCGCCTCGATCCTGGCCTCGCCCATCTGGGGAGTGAAGGGGCACTACATCTCCATCGCCACCCTCGGCATCGGCACCGTCATCGTCGCCATCATCCGGCTGGTCGAGCCTCAGGGCATCTACGGCATCACCATGCCGAAGTGGGGTGACACGCTGCTCGCGACACCGGTGGCGTACTACCTCATCGACTTCGGGGTACTGGTCCTCACCCTGGTCGTGATGTGGCGCATCCGTCATTCGCACCTGGGCAAGGTGATCTCGTCGGTCGGTTCCGACGAGATAGCAGCCCTGGCCTCAGGCGTACGGGCTCGTGACTACAAGGCTCTGGCATTCGCCATCTCCGCCTTCTTCTCCGGTGTCGGCGGCTCGCTGCTGGCCCATCAGTACACGTACATCGACCCGACCATCTTCACGATGCTGATGTCCCTTCTGGTGGTCACCATCGTCATCATGGGCGGGGTCAGCCTGCCGTACGGTGCGGTGATCGGGTCGATCATCCTCATCGGTGCGATGGAGCTGCTGCGGTTCACCCCGGAGCTGCGCATCGTCGTGTACGGGCTCGTGCTGATCCTTGTGGTGAGGTTCCGTCCGGGTGGAATCCTGGTGAGGAACTCATGAGCGGGCAATTGCTGGAGGTCGTCAACCTCGAGCGCCACTTCGAGGGACTCAAGGCCGTGGACGGGATCTCGTTCATCGTGGCGCCGAGTGAAGTGGTGTCGATCATCGGTCCGAACGGGTCGGGGAAGACGACGACCTTGAACCTGGTGACCGGCACGATCCCGGCGAACGGGGGAACGATCAGCCTCGACGGTCTCCGGATCGACCACGGGGACACCGCGCGGATCGCAGAGCACGGCGTCGCCCGTACGTTCCAGAACGGTCGCGTGTTCGCGACCCTGTCCGTGGCCGACAACATAGAGGTGGGGATCCACTCGACCTTGCGGGCCAGCCGACCGTTCCGGAGCCTGTCGCACCTGTTCCTCCTGCGCTGGATCTCCCTGCTCGGAGAGCTGTTCGTCGCGATCGTCGGCACCCCGGGCTCACGCCGGGAGCGTGTGCAGATCGACGCGACCGTGCAGGAGGAGATCCGTCGGTTCGAGACCCGTCTGGGCCCTCGGCGCGACGACCCGGCGTACTCGCTGAGCTACGCGAACAGGCGTCGCACCGAGATCGCCCGGGCCCTGGCGCTGAAGCCTCAGCTGCTCGTCCTGGACGAGCCCACAGCGGGGATGAACCAGTCCGAGACCGTCGAGGTGCTCGAGCAGCTGCTTGAGCTCAAAGCGGAGGGGCAGGCCATCCTGCTGGTGGAGCACAAGCTGGACCTGGTGATGAAGGTCTCGGACCGGATCATCGTCATGGATGGCGGCCGGATCATCGCTGAGGGACCGCCTGAGGTCGTACGCCGCGATCCCGCGGTGATCGAGGCCTACCTCGGCCACCGTCGCGTACCCGGAGGAAAGGACACCGCATGACCGATTTGCTCTCGCTCGACGATGTCAACGTCTACTACGGCCCGTTCCATGCGTTGCGCGGCAACAACCTGACCGTCGGTGAGGGCGAGATCGTCTCCCTGCTTGGCGGCAACGCCAGCGGCAAGTCGACGACGATGAAGACCATCCTCGGGCTCGTCAAGGTGAGGTCGGGAACGATTCACCTCGCCGGGAGGGACATCACGAACGCCTCGACGAACCATCGGGTCCGGGCGGGGATCGCCTCCGTTCCCGAGGCGCGCCGGGTGTTCCCGCAGATGACCGTGGACGAGAACCTCCTGGTGGGCGCGTACACCCGCCGGGACAAGGCCGGCATCGCCGAGGACCTCGAGCGCATGCGTGACCACTTCCCCCGCCTCGCCGAGCGGCGGCGTCAGGAGGCGGGCACCCTGTCGGGTGGGGAGCAGCAGATGCTCGCCTTCGCCCGAGCCCTGATGAGCCGCCCGAAGCTCGTCTGCATGGACGAGCCCACGATGGGGCTCGCCCCGCAGCTCGTCGACCAGGTGCTCGACGAGATCGTGCGCATCAACTCGGAGCTCGGCGTCGCCGTGCTGCTCGTCGAGCAGCAGGCCGAACTCGCGCTCTCCATCGCTTCCCGGGGATATGTGCTCGCGACCGGGGAGATCGTTCTGAAGGGCGCGGCCCGTGAACTGCTCGACAACCCCGAGATCCAAGAGGCGTATCTCGGAAAGGCCGGGCAAGGTTGAGGGGGCCAGCCCTGTTGCAGTCAGTTGCCGTGTCGTAGGATCCAGGCGTGGTTGCCGATGACGAGAACGACCCCGGACGACCTGCCACGATCTACGAGGTGGCCGAAGCGGCCGGTGTGAGTCCGTCGACCGTGTCGCGGACGTTCTCGCGGCCGGGCCGTGTCTCCGTACGCACCGCTGACCATGTGCGCGAGGTGGCCACCCGTCTGGGCTACCGCGTGGACGGGGTCTTCCGCCCCACATCACAGCAGCAGGCGAAGCTGATCGCGCTCGCCACCGCAGACGTCACGAACCCGTTCTACTTCGGGATCCTCCGGGGCGCGGAATGGGCGGCCGCCCGCGCCGGCTACACGCTGCTGCTCATCGACGCCCAGGAGTCGGAGACGATCGAGCGGACGAACCTCAACCGGGTGCTGCCGTTGGTGTCCGGCATGGTGATCGCCTCGACCCGTACGTCCGACACCGTCCTGCGAAGCGTCTCAAAGAGCACACCCGTCGTCGTCCTCAACCGTCAGGTGGGCGGACTCGCCTGCGTGATCCCCGACTCGCCGCGCGGGATGCGCCGTGCGGTCGAGCACCTCGCCACCCTCGGGCATCGCCACATCTACTACCTGCCTGGCCCTGAGGCGTCCTGGATGAACGGGGTCCGCTGGCTGGCGATGCGCGAAGCGGCCGCGGAGCTCGGTTTGCGCGAGACACGGCTGACGGCGGCGATCCCGACGGTCGAAGGCGGGCACCATGCATCTGACGAGGTCATCGCCAAGGGCGTACGTGCGGTGGTCTGCTACAACGACGTGATGGCCATGGGCCTGATGCGCGGCCTCAAGGCGCGAGGCGTACGGGTGCCGCACGACATCAGCGTCGTCGGTTTCGACAACACGTTCGCGTCCGACCTTGTCACGCCACGGTTGACCACGGTCGCAGCGCCGCTGACGACGATCGGCGAGACCGCCATCCGTCAGGTGCTGGCGATGATCGGTGGCGCCAGGCCGCGCGGCGATGCCCCCACGCTCGTGCCCGTACGGCTCATCGTCCGCGAGTCCACCGGGGTTCCGCGAGCCTGACGAGGCTGCTGTACGTCTGGGCAGCGCCGGCCGCGCAGCTGCGACGTCACACCGCCAATTCGACGTCACACCGCGCACCAGGCAGGCCAGGTAGCGCGAGGCGGTCTTCATGACGACGTCACGGGTGGCCTGCCAACCCCGCGTGGAGGGTGTTGAGAGGTGCCGCTTGCTCGCGTTCAGGGTCCGAGGAGCCGCGTGATGAGGCGTGAGCCCGCGGACGAGATGGCGGGTGGGTTCTCGCTGATCTGGGCGAATATCGCGGCGACGTTGCCGATCGCGAGGAGGCCGAGCGCTGTGTCGAGGTCGTCGCGCGTTGCCGCCTGGGTGGCGCTTGACGCGAGTGCGGGGTTGCCGTCGCGGGCCAGCCGGTCGTCGCGCACCCGCTCGGCGAGCGACTGCAGCGCCGCGTCGAAGAGCGGACCGAGTTCGGCGCGGGACTCAGGGTGTCGGACGGCGTACGAAAGGATCTCGAGGGCGAGCATCAGCGCAGGGTCGTCGCCGGCGACAGTGAGCCCCGCGGACAGGTCGACCGCCAAGTCGCCGGTCGGGGTGGCGCTTACCGGGCGTTCGCAGTCGAGGCGTTCGCGGGCGAGGGCGATGAAGAGGTCTCCCTTCGAACCGAAGTGGGCGTAGAGCGCCCCTTTGGTGTAGCCGGCCTCTGCGGCGATGTCTCCGACGGACGCGCCCTCGAAGCCCCGGCCGGCGAAGACCCGGCCGGCCGCCGCAATCAGGTCGGCGCGGGTGCGGTCGACGCGCGCACGACGACGCTCGCCAGCACGCCAGCCGCCGGACGTGCGCTCGACCGTTGCGGATGCGTCGGCCAGGCCCTGCGCGGCGTCGCGCAGGCTCGCGGCGATCGCGTCGCTGACTTCTGTGCTGACGGTCGCCATCTGCTTGCTCAGCAGCCTGGTCAGGGTCGCAGTTGCGTCGGCGATGGCTCGGGTGGCCGCGCCGATCGTCTCATCGTCGGGCTGCCGGTCGTCCTGCCGAGGAGCGTGTGCCATAGGCCGAGCATACCGTCTCGACAAGGTATTGGGGGTTGTGGATACCGATCGGTATGACCCGACTTGCCCGGAGTTCTGCCCGATATTCGGCTTGTTGAGCCTAAGCCCGACCCCAGTGTCTTCTGCGCATACCGATCGGTATCTGATACGTTACGTCATGTACTCATCGGTACATCGAACAGGAGACAGACATGGAGCCGAGCGCTGTGCTCAGCATCCGCGGATTGAGCAAGAGGTACGGGGGCCGCCGCGGGGTCCAGGCGAACGATGGCATCGACCTCGACGTCCTGCCGGGCCAGGTCGTCGGGCTTCTCGGCCACAACGGCGCGGGCAAGACGACGCTGGTCAACCAGGTGGTCGGCCTCGTGCGGCCCGACGCCGGCGCGATCACGCTCGACGGCATCGACGCAGTCGCACACCCCGACATCGCGCGACAGCGCACGTCCATCCAGGCTCAGGCCAACGTGCCGATCACGGGCTTGACCCCGCGCACGGCGATCCAGCTCGTCGGGCGCATCCGTGGCGGCCGGCGGCGCGACGTCGTTGCCCGTACGCAGGCGCTCGTCGACGCCCTCGACATCGCCAGCTGGGCTGACACCCCGTCCCAGAAGATCTCCGGCGGCATGGCGCGACTCACGGCGTTCTGCATGACCGTCGTCGTCCCCGGACGCCTCGTGGTGCTGGACGAGCCCACGAACGACGTCGACCCCGTGCGCCGGCGCCTCCTGTGGGACGCCATCCGCCACCTGGCCGACGACGGCGCGGGCGTGCTGCTCGTGACCCACAACGTGAGGGAGGCGGAGCGGGTCGTCGACCACCTCGTGATCCTCGACAGCGGCCGGGTCCTCGCGGCCGACACGCCTGCGGGCCTCGCGGCATCGACCCGCGGGACGCTCACGGTCGAGCTCGACCTCGGCGCCCGGATCGGGCCGGACACCGCGATCGGCTGGCCCGCCGCGGTGACCCCGACGACCCGTGACCGACTGCGCGCCACCGGGACGGTCGCGGCCGAGTCGGCCGCCGACGTCGTGCGATGGGCGCAGGGCCAGGTGCAGATCGGAGCCGTCGAACGGTACGGCCTCGCGGCCGCGTCCCTCGAGGATGTCTACATCCGACTCGTCGGCCCCGACCACGCCCCGGTCGCCGCCGAGGCCGAAACCGAGCTCCAGGTCGTCGCATGAACGCCGCGCGTCAAGGTCTCCTGCTCCTGCAGTGGCAGCTCCGCCGCTCGTTGCCGTACATCCCGCTGCTGGTGGTCGTCCAGGTGGCGCTAGCCGTGGCCACGGTCGTCGGCTACGGGCTGCTCGTCGGCACACCGTCGCCCGACGTCGCGCTGTACCTCGCGACCGGCGCGCCCACGATCACGCTCATCACCGTCGGCCTGGTCATGACCCCGCAGATGCTCGCCCAGGCCAAGACCGAGGGCAGCCTCGACTGGATGCGCACGCTCCCCGTCCCGCGCTGGACCTTCCTCGCGAGCGACCTGCTGATGTGGACGCTCATCGCGCTGCCGGGCATGGTGCTCGGGGTCGTGGCCGGCGTCCTGCGGTTCGACGTGCACCTCTCGATCGCGCCATGGCTGGTCCTGGCGGCACTGCTCGTCTCCCTGACCTCCGCCTCGGTCGGC
>JADGPB010000441.1 GCA_017882655.1 Propionibacteriales bacterium | reverse complement strand
TCCGAGTCTGACCCCGGCCCGTACCCGATCCCTAGCAACGCTCCCATCGAGGGTGGCGCGAGTTCGACGGGAGACCGGCACGTCATCGTCGTACAACCCAGCAGCAGCAAGCTGTACGAGCTGTTCGATGCGCATCCCAACGCCGACGGCTCCTGGCGCGCGGGCTCTGGCGCGATCTTCAACCTCGCGACGGGCGCCGACCGGCCGGCCGGCTGGACCAGCGCTGATGCCGCCGGACTGCCGATCCTGCCCGGACTGGTCCGCTACGACGAGGTCGCTTCGGGCGTGATCAACCACGCGATCAGGTTCACGGTGGCGACGACCCGTAAGGCGTACGTCTACCCGGCTCGGCACTACGCGAGCTCGAACACCTCGACCTCGGTGCCGCCGATGGGTACGCGCGTCCGACTCAGGGCGGACTTCGACATCTCCGGCTACCCGCAGCAGGCGAGGGTGATCCTGCAGGCGATGAAGACGTACGGGATGATCGTCGCCGACAACGGCGCCAACTGGTTCGTCTCGGGGACCGCCGACCCTCGGTGGAGCGACACCCAGCTCAACACCCTCAAGAACGTCCCGGGCAGCGCGTTCGACGTGGTCACGCTGGGCACGGTCACCTCGGGCTGATCGGATTCCTCGCCCCGACACGCACCCAACCGCGACATTGCATGGGTTATGAGCAGGCTCTGATGTGCCCGCGTCGTCAACTGCGACGTTGTTCGGCTTATGGGGCGCCGGACACCGGTTTCCCGGGTTCATAACCCGGGGAACGTCGCAGTTGCCGTGGGGGAGTAACCCATAACCCGGACAGAGTGGTGGTCGGCGGCCCAGCGGTCGAACTTTTGCCTGTGACGTCGCGGGTGGTGTCACCCGTACAGTTCGCTCGTGATCGTCGTCTCGCGGTTCAGGGTTCCTGAGGCGGAGCGTGCCTCGTTTGAAGCGGCCGCGGCCCCCGCCGTACAGCTCCTGTCCGCACAACCCGGGCTGGTCAGCATCGACTTCGGCGTCAACCTCGACGAGCCCGAGCTGTGGGCGTTGGTGACGAGGTGGGTCGACGTCGGCTCGTACCGTCGTGCCCTCGGCTCCACCAACCGCCCGGTCCTGTGGCCGCTTCTGGCGCTCGCGATCGACGAGCCCAGCGCGTACGACGCCGCGGAAGCCGTCGGGCAGAACCTGCCTCGTACCAGGTAGCGTTACGCCTCACGGGTCACCAGCCGGGTGGCCCGCGCGGGCTCACCCGCGAGCACAGAACCGGAGAATGCTCAGTGGCTAGCACCCTGGACAACGTCATCAGCCTCGCCAAGCGGCGGGGCTTCGTCTTCCCCTGTGGCGAGATCTACGGTGGCACGCGTGCCGCCTGGGACTACGGCCCCCTTGGCGTCGAGCTCAAGGAGAACATCAAGAAGCAGTGGTGGCGCCAGGTCGTCACCGCCCGCGACGACATCGTCGGACTTGACTCGTCGGTGATCCTTCCCCGGCAGGTCTGGGTCGCCTCCGGCCACGTCGGCGTGTTCACCGACCCGCTCACGGAGTGCCTCCAGTGCCACAAGCGCTTCCGCGCGGACACGCTGGAAGAGGAGTTCGAGAACCGAAAGGGCCGCAAGCCTGAGGGACTCACCGAGATCCCGTGCCCGAGCTGCGGCACGAAGGGCAAGTGGACCGAGCCGCGCGACTTCAACATGATGCTCAAGACGTACCTCGGCCCCGTCGAGGACGAGTCCGGGCTGCACTACCTGCGCCCCGAGACGGCGCAGGGCATCTTCATCAACTTCGCCAACGTCGTACAGGCCACGCGCAAGAAGCCGCCGTTCGGCATCGGCCAGGTCGGCAAGTCGTTCCGCAACGAGATCACCCCTGGCAACTTCATCTTCCGTACGCGCGAGTTCGAGCAGATGGAGATGGAGTTCTTCGTCGTGCCGGGTACGGACGAGGAGTGGCACCAGTACTGGATCGACACCCGCACCGACTGGTACGTGAACCTCGGCATCTCCCGCGACAACCTGCGTCACTTCGAGCACCCGAAGGAGAAGCTGTCGCACTACTCGAAGCGCACCGTCGACATCGAGTACAAGTTCGGCTTCGCCGGTGGTGACTGGGGCGAGCTCGAGGGAATCGCGAACCGTACGGACTTCGACCTCACCACCCACAGCGAGCACTCCGGTACCGACCTGAGCTACCGCGACCCGGTGACCAACGAGAAGTTCGTGCCGTACGTGATCGAGCCCGCGGCCGGTCTCACCCGGTCGCTGATGGCGTTCCTCGTCGAGGCGTACACCGAGGACGAGGCCCCGAACACCAAGGGCGGCGTAGATGTACGGACAGTGCTCAAGCTCGATCCGCGCCTTGCGCCGGTGAAGGCGGCGGTGCTGCCGTTGTCGAAGAACGAGGACCTGTCGCCGAAGGCACGGGACCTCGCGGCCGAGCTCCGTACGCTCTGGAACGTCGACTACGACGAGACCCAGGCCATCGGTCGTCGCTACCGCCGCCAGGACGAGATCGGCACGCCGTTCTGCGTGACGGTCGACTTCGACACGCTCGACGACCAGGCCGTGACGATCCGTGAGCGGGACTCGATGTCCCAGGAGCGTGTCGCCCTCACGGCCGTCAAGGGCTACCTCGCCACGCACCTCGCCGGCTGCTGAACACGACCCGCATCTGCATTCAGTGGCACTGACGTGACCGCTGTCGCGTATAGCGAACGGCGATCACGAGCGAACATTGGTCGGAGATCGATGGACTACTGCGGCAGGAGCATCCAAACCGGTTGCGCCTGCTTTCTCTCGCGTCTGCGCTTGGCGGGGCGGACAGTGAGCGGTTGGCGCT
>JADGPB010000050.1 GCA_017882655.1 Propionibacteriales bacterium | reverse complement strand
CTGCCCCGCGAGGCGCTCGACGACCAAGGAGCCGAGGTCGTACGCACGCTGGTCGCCGGCCTGCTGGGGTGAGCTCAGGCCGCGCTGCCGATGTTGAACATCCAGGCGACGCCGTACTGGTCGATCACCTCTCCGTACGTGGCGCCCCACGCCTGCACCGCGAGGCCCATTGTTACCCGGCCGCCTTGGCCTAAGGCGTCGAAGCTCGCCGTCATCGTCTCGAGGTCGTCGCCAACGATCGCTATCCGGATCCGCGACTGATCGCCAACGTCCTGCCCGTCGCAGCCATAGATCGCGAAGTCGTCCGTCGTGAGCGCCCCGTGCATGACGCCGTCGGCGGGCGCATCGGGCACGTTGAAGTCGCCGAAGGTCGACACCTCGACCTTGCCGCCGAACACCGACTGGTAGAAGTTCAGGGCTTCCCGGGTGTTGCCGGCGAACGTGATGTACGGGACTGCTGCTGTTGCCATCGGAGTCTCCATCGCCGCGGTCGCCCAACGCGACCGATCGGCGCACACTAGGTCGCTCACGTCCGAAGGTCAATGGACACAGCGCGAGGATGCCGACAAGACCCCCGACGTCACAGGCAAAAGTCCGACGTCACAGGCATCCGTTTGCCTGTGACGTCGGATTTTTGCCTGTGACGTCGGGTCTTTGCCCTGCTAAGCCCATGAAGCTGACCAGTTGAGTCTCGCCTTTCGACGTTGCCAGCGTTCGTACCTCTCCTCGCGTTGGACCGCGGCCCACTGGATCGGATCTCGTACCTCGACGCGCACAGGCGGCGGACATACGAACGATCCTCGCGGCGGTCGCCAGCCGGGCCGTCTCGACAGATCCACCGCAGACCCGACCTCGCGTCGAAACCGTTCCTTGTCAGCAAGCACGTCGGACGCGCCTCGGACCACACACCACCCCAGCCGGGCCATCGCGCCCTGCCGCAGCATCTGGGCCGCGAGCACCTGCTCCTTGGTCACGCCTGGAGGTCGTAGCTCCTCGTACTTCCCTTGGCCGTCGTACTCCCAGATGACCCCGAGCAGCGGGAAGCCGCCGTCTGCGCGACCGACGAACGTCCCGTGCTCGTCGTACACCTCGAACTGCAGCTCGTGTCCCGGTGCCAGCTCGGCGACTGCCAGCCTTGCCCATGTCTCGGTCGGCGACTCGGCCCTCCCATCAGCCGCCTTGAGCGCGTTGCGGGCGAACGTCGACCCTCGCCATCTGTGCTCCGCCTCGAATGCCCGTACGAGCTCGGCGGGATCGGTCTCGCCGCGGTACAGAGCGGCGTCGATGGCGGCCACTGCCGCAAGCATCGGTTGCGTACGGGCTAGGTCGACGAGGCTTCGGGCCAGATTGGTGGTTCGGATTCCATCGACGTCACTGAGCCACTCGTCGCCCGGGCATCCGGCATGTAGTCGCCGGTCGCCGACGAGATCATTGCCACTGCTCCCTGGCCGCGAGAAGTGCACCTCCGACAGATCGGCGGCCGGAACCGGAAGACCGTGGAGAACAACAGCACTGACATGCGAGACCACATGTTCGCAGCGCTGGGCATGAGCCCGGACCCGTAGGGCATGCGACTCCTCCGGGTAGCCGGTCAGGTCAAGCCCGTCGGCGTACATCCCGGCAGCGACCCGTACGAGCTCGCCCCGCCGGACGCGTTGGGCGAGCGCATGGGCGGTGTCAACGGCCCGCAGGTCATTCCTCGTGTGCAGCACGCTCTGACTGTGGAGTCGCGACAAGCGCGCGTGCAAGCACTTCCTGGCTCACCTGTGGACAACTCCGGCCACCAGCCGAAAACGGTCGAACTTTTGCCTGTGACGTCGCAGAGGGAGGCGGTCGCAGAGGGAGGCGGTCGCAGAGGGGGTGCGAGTCGCAGGTCAGTAGACGTTCTTGTCGTCGCGGTAGTGGCGCCAGACGTTCTCGAAGAACTCGTCGCCTTCGGGGATCGGTCGTACGGGTCGCCACTCGAAGTGCGGGTCGCCGTCGCCGGTCCAGATCGACTCCTGGATCACGTCGGCGAGACCGTCCTCGAGCGAGAACCGGAACACCTCGGGCAGGTCGAGCTCCGGGCCGTCCTCGGACGCGAGCGGCAGCCCGCCCGACGCATCCGTGTACAGCACCGAGCCCCGCGAACGACCTCCGTGGTCGAGGTAGTCGGCCATGGCGGACAGGTACACGTACTGGCTCGTCAGGATGTCGCGGATCAGGAACAGGCGGTTGACGGACCGGCGGCTGCCGGCGTCAGCGGCGGACGTCGACTCGTACGCATCCAGCCACTCCTGCACCCGCGCGTGAGCCTCCGCGATCGACTGCCGTGACCGTACGACACCGGCGTGGCTGCTCATCAGCTCCGTCGCCTCACGCAGCAGGGCATCGGTCGTGTCCGACGAGCCACCCTCGGCCCGCTCGGTCGCCCCGCGCAGCAGCGCGACCGCCGCCGACACCACTCCGCGCGCCGCGGCCTCGAACTCCGCGATCGCCACGGGCGCCTCGCGCCGCCGCTCCGCGATGTACGTGGCGGCCCGCGTCGCGCCGACCTGCCCGGAGTTCAAAGCAGCCCCACCCGGTCGGTACACACCGTGCGCACCGGCCGCCTCGCCCACCGGGAACAGCCCCTCCAGGTTCGACTGCCACCACTGGTCCACCGACAGCCCGCCGTTGTTGTGCTGCGCGCAGACGGCGATCTCCAGCAGGTCGGTCTCCAGATCGACGCCCGGGTTCCGGCCCAGGTAGAACTCGTACGCCGGTGAGTTCATGTGCTGCAGCCGCTCGATCGGCGTGGAGTCGCCGAGACCGATGACGCCGGCCTTCTCGAGATACCCGTACGCCTCCGGCGCGAGCTCCGACGGATCCCACCGGCCAGCGGGGTTCGACCGGAAGTCGAGGAACACCCGCCGCCCACGCAGCACGGTCTCGCGGTAGACCAAGAGGTCGACCAACGACGACCCCGCCCGTGCTTTCCGGATGTCGAACGGCCACTGGTAGCCCTTGAGGAAGACGAGCGTCAGCAGCCGGCCGTAGTCGTCGATGACCTCGCTCAGGAACTCGCGCTCGTCACCACCGTCGGCATCGGTCGAGACGAACCGCGGGACGACCTGCATGTACGTGCCGGACACGTTCCACCGCGGCTTCGTACTCGCCAACCCGAACTGCCACTCCGTGAGGTTCTTGCCGCGCACGCCAGCCCTCAGCGGCGCACCGTTCGCGCCCCATTGGCCGTGCGGGTAGACGGCATCCGCGTACATGCCGGCCGGTCCGCCCGTCGCGTACACGAGGTTCGTGCACCTCAGCAGCAGGAAGCGGGACTCGTCCGAGTTGTCGCGCACGTCGGTCTTGAGGCACAGCAGCCCGACCACGCGGCGAGAGTCGACGACGAGGTCGACGACACGGCAGGCGTCGATCACCGGAAGCTTGTGCAGGTCCCGTACGCGCCGCTCCAGCGACTCCGTCATCGACTTGCTCGTGAACGGCCCCACCGACGTCGCACGTTGCCGCGGGTCGTGGTCGGTCTTGTAGCCGATGAACTCGCCCGATCGCGCGTGCGGGAACGGCACGCCCGACTCGACGAGGTGGAAGAACGCGCGCGGCGACCAGGCCGCCTCCGCGAGCGCGATGTCGCCGTCCATGGCGCCGCCGGAGAAGAGGGTCTCGGCCATGCTCCGAACGGAGTCGGGCTCGGCGCCCGAGAGGGTCAGCTTGTAGTACGTCTGCTTGTCGGAGCCCGCGTTGCGCGAGGCGCCGGCGCGGATCTTGTCGCTGACCACGATGACGTCGGTCTGCCCGAACATCGCGAGCCGGTCGGCCGCGCAGTAGCCCGCCGAGCCGGTGCCGACGACCACCGTGTTGGCGGTCATCACGGGCACCTCGTAGCCGTCGATGACGAGCGTGTCCATGGCCAGCACGCTACTCAGAGCCTTGGGATCTGCATGCCGCCGCCTACCGTGATGACGTCGCCGGTGGAGTACGGCATCGCACCGGAGGCGAGTACGGCGACCACGCCGGCCACGTCGGATGGCGTGCCCCAACGCGGCATCGGCGCTAGTCCGTCCGCGAACAGCGCGTCGTACTTGTCATGCGCCCCGGCGGTCATGTCGGTCGCGATCACGCCCGGCCTCACCTCGTACACGACGATCCCCTCCGGCGCGAGCCTCGCGGCCCAGACCTGGGTCGCCATGGCGACGCCGGCCTTGGAGACGCAGTACTCGCCGCGGTTGGTCGAGACGACCGTCGCCGAGATGCTCGAGACGTTGATGATCGTGCCGCAGGGCTTGTCCGTGGGGATGACCTCGCCGCGCTGCGCGATGAGCTGGTTGGCGACGAGCTGGGTGAGGAAGTACGGGCCGCGCAGGTTGATCGACAGGACCCGGTCGAACTCGTCGGTGGTGGCGACCAGTACGTCGTTGCGCACGCTCGGCGCGACTCCGGCGTTGTTGACCAGCAGGTCGACCCGCCCGAACGCCGCGAGCGTGTCATCGAGGTATCGCCGATGGTCGCCGGGTTCCGCGATGCTGCCTGCCGTGTACGAGATGTCGCCGAGCTCCCGCAGCGGAGCCAGCACGTCCTCGGGCGCGGGTTTCGTGGCCAGGATCGACACCTGGTAGCCGTCCCGCAGCAGCCGCTCGGTGATCCCTCGCCCGATCCCCCGACTGCCGCCCGTCACCATCGCCACCGGCATGTGCGTACCTCCCTTGGTCCATCCATATCTTGGCGCACCCCACTGACAATGGCAAGCGCTTTCCGTCCTGCCCTGACTCGATTCGCCCTGTCGACGAGTAGGCGGGGCCGAAATCGGGTGCTGAGTCCCGCTTCAGGGCGATTCGCGTCAGATCAGCAGCTGAGACACCCGGCCGCGCGAGACGTGGGCGAGCCAGGCGATGTCGGTCACGGAGAGGCCGCTCTCCCGGAGTTCCTTGACGACATCGCGCGTACGTTTCGCCGCCTCGGCCTCGGCAGCCTTCGCATCCTTCATGGCCTTCCACGCGCCGATGACGCGGGTCATCACGTCGCCGCCGATGTCAGGGACCGCCATGACATGTACGTCCTTGTCGTCGGTCAGGGCCCGTACGAAGTCCCACGTCTTGTCCTCGAGCTGGTTGAGCGTGCCGCACTCGGTCAGACCCACCAGGCGCTGCTGGTCGGGAGCTTCGGGATCCACCATGAAGACGCGTACCTCCCATCCGGCCCCAGTGCCCCGAGGCGTCGCCCTGCCGATGTAGGCCTTGTTCATCGGCACGTCGGCGAACGGGTTCTTCGGCACGGAGTTCCCACGCTCCGTGGGTGTCGGCGCAGCTCCCACTGCCTTCATCCTGCGGCTCCTTCGAGGCAACGGCGCGGCCTACCACCGCGATCAGCCAGATGGTATCGCCACTAGATGGCGTCTGTCTAGGGGCCCTTGCAACTCAGAGATGGATCCCGGACAGCTCGCGCGGGCCGACTGCACGGGCTTGCGGAACCGGCTGGTTGCAGGCTTCCAGGTAAGCCAAGACGGGCAGCAACGCGTCGCTCCCCAGCCGGTAGTGCGCCCATCGGCCCCGCTGTTCCCTGACGAGCAGGCCGGCGTCGACGAGCTTCTTGAGGTGGTGGGACAGGGTCGGCTGTGAGATGCCCAGTGCTGCAGGCAGGTGGCAGGCGCACGCCGTGGTATCGGGGGAATCAGCCACCAGACGTAACAACCGGATCCTGACCGGATCGGCCAGCGCCTTGAGCACGACCACGAGTCGCTCCGCGTCGGTGGCCGGCATGAGGTTCTCGGGCGCAGCCAGCGCGCAGTCGATCGTGGCTATGACGCGGGGCATGGGGATCAGACCGAATCGGCCATGGCCAACAGCCGGCCGTCGGTGGGCGATTGCTGGGCGAGCATGGCGAGACGCTCGGGCCCGATGGGTTCCTGCGCGAGCAACGGGACGATCGCGAGTCGGTGTGCGCGGGTGCGTACCGCCTCGATGGGACCTCGCTCCTGGCCGGCCCGGTGCCGGAGAAGCGGCGAGGTGGTGGATGCGGCTTCGAGTGACTGGTTGACGACCCAGGCCCACGGCTCGATGCCGGCCCGCTTGAGGTCGTCCTCCAGGCCGCTGGCTTCCAGGACAGGGGTCGTTTCCGGCAGCGTCACGAGCAGGATCTTCGTGTAGTCCGGATCCTGAAGCCGCATCATCGGAGTCGCGTACGCGGTGCCGCTAGGCATGTTGCGGGCGATCTCTCGGTGGTACGAGCCGGCGGCGTCCATGAGCAGGAGCGTGTGTCCGGTGGGCGCGGTGTCCATGACGACGAACCTTCGCCGCGCCTCGTTCACAAGGTGGGAGAACTGCCGGAAGACCGCCACCTCTTCGGTGCACGGTGACATCAGATCTTCTGCGAGCACGGCCCTGCCGTCCTCATCCAGGTTCTTGCCCTTGGTGTTCATCACGTGATCGCGGTATTCCTGGACCGCCTGCACGGGATCGATCCGGGAAACGCTGAGGTTCGGCATCGCGACCTCGCCACCGACGGCGTCGGCCAGGTGTCCAGCGGGATCGGTCGTGGTGAGGTGGACCTCATGCCCCTTCTGGGCGAGGCGGATCGCGATCGCCGCGGCGATGGTGGTCTTGCCGACCCCGCCCTTGCCCATGGCCATGATCAGCCCGTGCCCGTCGGTGGCGAGCTCGTCGATGAGAGCATCCAGCGAGGGGACCACGTCCTCATGGGTCGGTGCGGACCAGTCCCCCGGCGTCGCCGACTCGCCGTCGAACAACGACCGCAGCGCGGCAAGGCCAACCATGTTCTCGGGCTTGAGCTCGATGAGGTCTCGCGGGACATCGGCCAGCGAGACGGGCATGTCGGCGATCGCGGCACTCTCGCGGTCCCGAATGGCGAGTGTGAGGCTGTCATTGGTTCCGGCGGTGCCTGGCATGACGCCGTTGATGACGACGTTGCTGGGCCGGATCCCCGTGATGGTCAGCTCGTCAGCGGTCCGGGCGATCTCGGTGAGGCTTGAGGCCTGGGCCCGCGCTACGAGTACGAGGCTGGTCATTGTCGGGTCGGCCAGCGCAGCGACAGCGCCCGCGTAGACCGTGCGCTGCTTCTCGAGTCCGGACAATGGCCCGAGGCAAGAGGCGTCACCCTCGCCTGCATCAAGGAAGCCCGTCCAGTCACCCGGGAGCTTCAGGAGTCGAATGGTGTGCCCTGTGGGTGCGGTGTCGAAGATGACGTGTTCGTAGTCGGCGATCAGGGACGGATCCGCCAGCAGGCCGGTGAACTCGTTGAACGACGCGA
This sequence comes from Propionibacteriales bacterium, assembly GCA_017882655.1. Taxonomy (GTDB): domain Bacteria; phylum Actinomycetota; class Actinomycetes; order Propionibacteriales; family Propionibacteriaceae; genus Fen-668. Next base: position 2,938 of record JADGPB010000050.1, on the reverse strand, counting down.
TCTCGGTGGTGCACGAGCCGGACAGCTGCTCGGTGATCGAGGCGATCTCCTTGTCCGGTAGCAGTCCGCGTACGGGGCCGATGATGCGCTCCCGGTACTCCGCAGCCGCCTGCTCGGGGTCGATCTCCAAGGCGTCCAGGCCAGAAACCGACGTCACCGGCGTGATCGTGTTGCCGATGGTCTGGCCGAACACCTGGCCGACGTTGGACGCGGGATCCGTGCTGACCAGCAACACATGGCGTCCGGCCTCAGCCAGTCGCACCGCAGTGGCGCAGGCGATGGAGGTCTTGCCCACGCCGCCCTTGCCCGTGAAGAAGAGAAAGCGAGTCGGGGCAGTCAGAAACATCATCAGGGTCAGGGTTTCAGCAGCAGTTGCTGGTTGAGCCACCACAGCAGCCCTCGGAAGCCACCGGCGTGATAGTGAGGGTGGGCTTGGGCGTGAGACCCGCATAGCGGGACAACAGCTCCGGCGTCGGGTACTGGCCGGTGAGCACGGTCACCCCATCGACCAGGACCAGCGGCAGACTTTCGGATCCGGCCGCGTTGAGGAAGTCCATCACCACGGGGTTCCGTACGAAGGCGTCCGGGTCGTTCGCGAGGTTGTGCCGGGCGATGTCGACGCCCTGCTGCTTGAAGGCGTCGAGGTTCGCCGTGAACTCGACCAACGCCTGGTCCACATCCTCACCACACACGCCGGTGTTGCAACACAGAGCGGGCTCGAAGACGCGAATGCTGACCATGACTACTCCTCGGTGGGACATCGATCGATATCGATACGAACACTAGCCCTCTCGAATCGATGTGTGTCAATCCGAGGTCACTCAGGGTGACCAGGGGACGGCGGTGGCGACTGTCGCCGAACCGCATTCACCGGCGGAAGCGACGCCTGGCGTTAACGGGGCGTTCACGTAGGGCCACCGGATCGGACACTTGGTGACCATAGCCTCGGAACAGGCGGACTTGGCCGTCGCTCTACGCTGACCGAAGGATGAACTGAGTATGACTCGCGTTTCGAAGATTGCGGCCGTCGCCGCTCTGAGCGCCCTCTCCCTGGCTGCTTGCTCGAGCACGACCGCGGCTACAACGGGCGGATCCGTGTCCACCTCTGCATCGGGGCCCTCCCTGGCCTGCCCCTCCGGTTCCATCACCGGTGAGGGTTCCACAGCCCAGACCAACGCCATCCAGCAGATCATCGCCTCGTACAACGACGCCTGCAAGAACAAGGCCAAGATCGAGTACAACGCCACAGGCTCCGGCGCGGGCGTCAAGAACTTCAACGCCGGCCTGGTCGACTTCGGTGGTTCCGACTCGGCCCTCGCGGCCACCGAACAGGCAACGGCCTTGACCCGCTGCAAGAACAACGCAGCCTGGGACCTTCCGCTGGTTGTCGGACCGGTCGCCTTCTCGTACAACCTCAAGGGCGTCAGCAAGCTCGTGCTCAACGGCGACGTCCTCGCCAAGATCTTCATGGGCTCGATCACGACGTGGAACGACCCGGCGATCGCCGCGCTGAACTCGGGCGCCACGCTTCCCTCCACCGCGATCAAGGTGTTCTACCGCTCCGACGACTCCGGCACCACCGACAACGTCTCGAAGTACCTCAAGGCGACGGCTCCGAGTGTCTGGACCCCCGACCACTCCAAGACCTGGAAGGGCAAGGGTGGCGAGGGCAAGACAGGTTCAGCCGGTGTTGCTCAGGCAGTGACGGCGACGGACGGCGCGCTCGGCTACCTCGAGTGGGGCTTCGCCACCGACAACAAGCTGGGGATCGCGCAGCTCGACACCGGCAACGGTGGCGTCGAACTCAACGCCGACAACGTTGGGAAGGCGCTCGAGGCCGCGAAGATCACTGGAACCGGCAACGACCTCACGCTTCAGCTGGACTACGCGACCAAGGCGGCCGGCGCGTACCCGGCCATCCTCGTCACCTACGAGATCGTCTGCTCCGCGGGTCTCGACTCCGCCAAGACAGCAATCGTGAAGGACTTCCTCACGTACTTCGCCAGCGATGCTGGCCAGAACAGTCTGAAGGACGTGGGCTCCGCCCCGCTTCCCGCCTCGCTGCTCACGAAGGTGAACGCTTCCATCCAAGCGATCAAGTGACCTGAGCGCCACGGCGCTCAAAGACTGGCCCTCGGCACCCTGTGCGCCGGGGGCCAGTCCTGGAAGGGAAGACCATGGCCGACGAACCAGGTGCTAACGTCGCGACCACCACAGATCATGAGGCTGCGGCTGGATCGTCGGCCTCACTCGCAACCGGGAAGCCCGTGTCGACGACGAACCTCACCTTCGCCAACATCAAGCACGGCGGAGACCGCAGCTTCCGGGCCGGCGCGATCGCCGCAGCCGTGATCGTCGTACTGCTCGTACTGTTCGTCGGCATCTTCCTCGCCGTGATCGCCACACCGAGCCTGCGGCGCGACACGGTCAACTTCTTCACGTCCACTCAGTGGAACGTCGGCACCGACTCGCTCCAGTTCGGCATCGCGGGCCTGATGTGGACCACGGCCCTGACGAGCGTGGTCGCGATGCTCCTGGCGGTGCCGGTGGCGGTCGGGACGGCGCTGCTCGTCACCCAGTACGTACCGGGCAGGATCGGATCGATGATCGGTTTCGTCATCGACCTCCTCGCCGCCGTACCGTCGATCATCTTCGGCCTCTGGGGCCTGAAGCTCCTTGGCCCCTTCCTGGGCCCGTTCTACGCATGGCTCCAGCACGTGCTGGGCTGGATACCCCTCTTCGGCAAGGGCGTCGAGTCGACCGGCAACGTCCTCACGGCATCGATCGTGCTCGCGATCATGGTCCTGCCGATCATCAGCGCGATGTCGCGCGACGTGTTCGCTCAGACTCCCCGCGACCACATCGAGGCGGCCCTGGCCCTCGGCGCCACCAAGTGGGAGATGATCCGGATCACCGTCATCCCGTACGGCCGGTCCGG
>JADGPB010000440.1 GCA_017882655.1 Propionibacteriales bacterium | reverse complement strand
GTACCGGAGGGAGATCGAGGATCCGGTCGCCGGAGCCATCGCCGTTTCCCGCGATTGCCGTGTTGTCGTGACCGAAGGCAACTACCTGCTGCACCCGGGACCCGCTTGGCGCCGAGTGCGTGAAGCACTTGACGAGGTCTGGTTCCTCGAGGCGCCGGACGAACAACTTCGTATGGACCGGTTGATCGAACGGCACGAGCACTTCGGCAAGACACCGGAACTCGCCTTAGCGCATGTGATCGCGTCAGATGAGCCCAACGCTCAACTCGTTGCGAGCCACCGCGACGACGCCGACTTGGTCTTACGACAGAGCTCTTGGTAGAAGGAGGCGAGGACTTGGAACCTCGTTGCAGGTCGTGCGCCAGAGCCGCGCCGACGCCGACCTAGGTCGGCTCCCGCGGTCGCTGGTTCACATTGGGTGAGTAGGTGAAAGGGGATGCTGCGTGGTCACAATGAGCGACGTTGCACGGGTCGCCAAGGTGTCGACGACGACCGTGTCTCACGTCATCAACAAGAGCCGGAAAGTGAATCCCGCGACCGAGAAGGCCGTTCGGGACGCGATTGAAGCGACCGGATACGCCGCCGACGGGATCGCCCGATCCCTTCGAATCGGCAGCACGCACACGCTTGGGCTCGCGATGACGGCAATCTCCAACCCCTACTTCGGGGACGTGGTGCATGCGCTTGAGCGGACGGCGACCAGCGAGGGCTACACGCTCATCCTGACCGATACGCATGACACGCCCGAGCGAGAGCAGCGTGCGCTTCGGGTTCTTCTCTCCCACCGGGTCGATGGCGTGGTTCTGGCGCCTTCCGCAGTCCCGGAACACGCCTATGCGCAACTCGCCAAACGCAAGGTGCCGCTCGTGCTGATCGATCGCGTTCCCGAAGACGCGCAGGTCAACATCGACGCGGTCGGTGTCGAGAACCTCGAGCCAGTCGCCACGCTGGTCGAACACCTCGTGGTCACCCACGGGCACACCCGCATCGGCATGTTGGCACCCAAAGACGGAATCTTCACGACCAAAGAGCGCATTGCGGGTTTCCGTCTTGGGCTGGAAAGAAACGGACTTGACCCGGACGCAGCCCCAGTCGAGCACGCGGGAGAGAGCGCCGAGCAGACGACCGCTGCCCTTGACCGGATGCTCGCCCTCCCCGAGCCACCGACGGCGCTCGTTCTTGGGAACAATCTCATCACGGTAGCGACGATCGCTGAGCTGCGGAAGCGCGGCATCACGCCCCCCCGCGGTATGGCGACAGTCTCCTTCGACGACTTCCCGTGGGCCGACTCGTTCCAGCCCAGGCTCACCACGATGTCCCAACCGGTAGAGGACCTTGGAGTTATCGCGGTGCAACTCTTGTTGGAGCGCATTGCAAGCCCAGATCTCGAGGCGCGGCACGTGCGGCTTGCGCCGACGTTTCAGGTGCGCGAATCCTGCGGCTGCCCGCCCGAACGGGTGGCCCCGGACATCTGATACCGATCCATCCCCACGGGGCTGTGTCGAACGAGAGGACATGCCAGCTGCGGGCGCTGGATCCTGGCGCGGGTCCGGGGACCCAGCGAGTCGGGATATCCTGTCGCGACGACGCGAAGGAGACGTGTGGACACCACGACAGTGCATCTGCTGCGTCATGGGCAGGTGGAGAACCCTGATCGGGTCCTGTACGGGCGGTTGCCGGGCTACCGCCTGTCGGCGCTCGGAGTTCGGATGGCGGAGGCGGCCGCGGAGTACCTCAAGGACGTACCGCTCACGCACCTCCGTTGCTCCCCGCTCGAACGGGCGCGCGAGACGATGGCACCCGTGGCGGCGACGCGGCCCGAGCTCGAGGTCGTGATCGATGACCGCCTCGTCGAGGCCGACAACCTCTTCGCCGGCCAGGTCTTCGGGGAGAAGTCGTGGACGCTGCTCAAGCCGTCGAACTGGTGGCTTCTCCGGAACCCGCTACGTCCGAGCTGGGGCGAGCCGTACACCGACATCGTCGCCCGCATGAAGGCCGCGGTTCTCGACGCCGCCGAGGCAGCCGGACCCGGTGGGCAGGCGCTCGTCGTGTCCCATCAGCTCCCGATCTGGATGATGCGGAGCCATGCGGAAGGCCGTCGGCTCCTTCACGACCCGCGCCGCCGCGAGTGCACGCTCGCCTCGGTGACGTCGATCAGGGTGGTTGACGGCCGCATCGCCGGCGTCGACTACGCCGAGCCGGCGAGGCACCTTCTGCCGTCAGCGACGACCAAGAAGTACCTCGCGGGGACGTGATGCGTCGACTCGCCGCACTGCTGCTCGTGCTTGCGCTGCTCGCCGGGTGCGGGACAGCGCAGGCGGGCAGCGGTTTCGTGAGCGGCGACGGCTCGTACACGACCGTCCCTCCCGACCAGCGCAAGCCCGCTCCCACCCTGGCGGGGACGACCGTTGACGGCGCCATGTTCGACGCGTCGGCGCTGACCGGCAAGGTCGTCGTGGTGAATGTGTGGGGGTCCTGGTGCGCGCCGTGCCGCAAGGAGGCGCCGGACCTGCAGGCTGCGGCGGCGCAGACCACCGGTACGGCCGTCTTCGTCGGCATCAACACCCGCGATCTCTCTCAGGCCCCGGCACAGGCGTTCCAGCGGGCGTTCGGGATCACGTACAAGAGCCTGTACGACCCGACCGGCTCGTTACTGCTCGGCTTCTCCGACCTGCCGCCGAACGCGATCCCGTCGACGTTGGTCATCGACGCGAAGGGCCGTGTCGCGGCAAGGATCGTCGGCGCCACGACGACTGCGACCATCGTCGGCATCGTCACCGACATCGCCGAGGGCCGCTGATGACCCCGCTCGACATCGGCGAGTGGGT
>JADGPB010000439.1 GCA_017882655.1 Propionibacteriales bacterium | reverse complement strand
GGGTCGAGCACGATCTGGGTGACCACCGGGACGACCCAGGTCAACGTCGAGTACCCCATCCGCCCCTCAGCCCGGATGAGGCTGGAGAATCCGGTGGCCGTGATGCTGCCGACGAGCAGGATGAGCGCGTACGCCTTCGCGTCGTGCGCGACCTCGCCCGTGGCGCCGAGCAACCGTACGAGCGGGTCAAGAAAGATGAACCCCAGCACGCCGAGGAGCGCGGACAGAATCCAGTACGACGCAAGGCTCGTCCCCGTGGCCCGCGCGGCGCGAGTCAGATCACCGGCGCCGAGCGCCCGCGACAGCACCGAGGCCCCGCCCGCTCCGACCGTCTGCGCCACCGCACCGACAAGAAGCAGCAGCGGTGCTGCCACGTTCACCGACGCGAGCGCGACCGGCCCCACCCAGCGGGAGACGAAGAACGCGTTGGTGAGCGCGTACACCCCGTAGGTGGCAGAAGACAGCGTGGTCTGTACGGCGTTGCGCGCGAGCAGCCGCGGGATCGGATCGGTGCCGAGGGCCGCGGCGGAGTCCGCGCGGCTCATTCCCGTCGCACGTGACCCAGGTCGGCCATCGCCCCATCGAGCGCCGGCCGTGCCATCTCGAGCTGCACGGTCGTCGTGTGGCCCCGGTAGACCGTCTCGATGACCATGATGAGGAACAGGTGCAGGCTGTACAGACGGCGCCGCTCGAGCTCGTCGGGAGTGAGCGGCCCACGCCCGTACCCGGCGAGGAACCCAGCCCCTTCGCCCTCCGTGGCCGCACCGAGGAACCCGGCCTCCATGATCGGATCCCCCCAGAACGCACGCTCGTGGTCGATGACGCCGGTGATCCGGTCGTCATGGACCATCACGTTCGAGCCCCACAGGTCCCACTCGCAGAACCGCGGCACGGTCACGGCGTCGAGGCAGGCCTCGTGGTCTGCGATGACCTGTCGCACCTCCTCGTACGACCATCCCAGGTCGACCCCTCGCCGTTCCCCGTCGGCGAGCACGTCCTCGAGGATCCCGGTGAACGCCTCGCGCCAGGATGGGACTCCTCGGAGGCCGTACCTCCCGAAACCGTCGCCCACGATCGAGTTCAGCTCGGCGTTCACCGCGCCGATCTGCCGCCACACCGCTTGCTGACGCTCCGCCGGCCAGTCGCCGCTGACCTCGCCGAAGTTGTCACCCGGCACGAACCTCATGACGAACCACGGCGCGGCGATGAGCTCGCAGGTGGGGTCGTAGTAGTCGACGTGAGGCACGGGGACCCACGTCCGCTCCTCGAGCAGGCGGATCGCCGCCACCTCTCCGGCGAGCATGTCCTGCTCGTACGTCATCACCTCGACGTCCGGCGGCGGCGCAATCTTCATCACGACCTCCCGCCCGTCGGCCAGGCGTAACAGGTACGCGACGTTGAACCAGCCGTGCCCGAGCTCGGTGGCGAAGTCGTCGCTCGTCGGCGCGAGCCCCGGCCCGTACGCGCGCTCGATCATCTGTCGCAGGGTCTGCGGCGACTGCCGGTATTTCGTGATGCTCTCCATCGGGTGCCTACCTCCAGGTCGAGACCCTACCGACGCGAAACTGCCGGCCCCCAGGGGGACCGGCAGCTCAGTCAAATCATCACGGATGGAAGATGCTCACGCCGCCCGGGCCGACGAGCAGGCCGACCACGATGAGGACGATGCCCCACAACAGTTGCTTCCGGATGATCGCGAAGATGCCGGAGATCACCAGGATCGCGGCGATGATCCACAGGACAGTTGCCATTCTCTTTCTCCTTCCCAGGGTCAGTTGCGACGGTTGTTGACTTCCTAGTACCCAGCCACGTCTCGTACAAACCCAGAAGGGTGGCCAGGGTGGTGACAAGGCCCGCGTGGCAAGGAGTGTTAACCCTTGTGGACAGCGGAAGCACCATACGTCGGAGGCCGGTGCGGCGCGGCTTGGGGGAGGGTGATCGCTTGAAGAGTTTGGTGTCGTCTGGCAGGCTCATAGAGTCAGAGCGGTCGAGCCACGTCCCGACTCCGGCGGATCTCCCCAAAGGGGAAACACAATGGCACGAATTGCAGCACAAGCATCCACGGTGGCTCGCCGCGAGGCCAACACCCAGCAGCTCTTCGAGGCCCTTGCTCAGGCACAGACGCCCGAGGAACGTAGGCGCATCACCACCGAGCTCGTCGAGCTCAACCTCCCCCTGTCTGACGCATTGGCGACTCGATACCTGGGCCGCGGCGTCGACTTCGATGACCTCGTGCAGGTCGCCCGCACCGCTCTCTGGGTGGCGATCCAGCGCTTCCGTCCGTCGGAGAGCAGGTCCCTGGCCTCGTACGCCGTCCCCACCATCACCGGAGAGCTCAAGCGCCACTTCCGGGACCACTGCTGGGTGGTACGGCCTCCTCGCCAGATCCAGGATCTGGGCAGCCTCACCTCCCGAGCCACCGAAGGTCTCGAGCAGGCGTCGGGCCGCAGGGTGTCCGTGCGAGAGATCGGCAACTTCCTCGGCGTCGATCAGAAGCTGGTCGCGGAGTGCATCATCGCCCGTGCCGGCTATCGGCCGCTGTCGCTCGACGCCCCCGCGGGCGACTCGGCCACGGTGGGCTCGTTCATCGCCGATGACGAGGACATCGCCAGTGAGCTGACCGACCGTCTCGCCCTTCGGAGGGCGCTGGCCGAGCTCCCGGAACGCGACAGGCGGGTCATCGTCTGGCGCTTCGAGGAGGAGTGCACTCAGAGCGAGATCGCTGTTCGGCTGGGCCTCTCACAGATGCAGGTGTCTCGCATCATCCGCCGAATCCTCGACCAGACGCGCGAGCTGCTCGAACCGGCCGAGCCGCTGGCCAGCTGAGCGGCC
>JADGPB010000438.1 GCA_017882655.1 Propionibacteriales bacterium | reverse complement strand
GCTCGGCCCGGGCGACACCGTGCTCCTCGCCTCGTCGCTCATCCCCGGCAACGAGAACTCGGTCTACCGCGTGATCAACGGCCTGTCCCGGATCGGTGCACGCGTCGTCCACAAGGGCAACGCGCTCGTCCACGTGTCCGGCCACGCCAGCGCTGGCGAGCTCCTCTACTGCTACAACATCGTCAAGCCCCGCAACGTGCTGCCGATCCATGGCGAGATGCGTCACCTCATGGCCAACGCGAATCTTGCGATCGCCACTGGCGTGCCGAAGGACAGGGTCATCGTCGCCGAGGACGGTGACGTGCTGGACCTGGCGGACGGGAAGGCGCGCAAGGTCGGTCGGATCGACGCGGGCTACATCCTCGTCGACGGCGCGAGCGTGGGCGGGCTCTCCGAAGAGGCGCTCGCGGATCGCAAGGTCCTCGGCTCCGAGGGCTTCATCTCGATCGTCGCCGTGATCAACCTGCACGCGAAGCGCATCGTCTCCCTCGACATCCACGCTCGGGGCTTCGTCGAGGACGACAACGTCTTCGACGAGGTACGACAGCAGCTGATCGATGAGCTGCGCGCCGCAATCAGCGACGGGGTCGACGACCAGCATCGGCTGCAGCAGTTGATGCGCCGTACGATCGGCCGCTGGGTGTCCGGCACCCACCGGCGTCGCCCCATGATCGTCCCGGTCGTCGTCGCGACCTGACCCATGGCAGCGCGAGAGCTCGGTCGGCTCGTACCGGGCGTGATCGTCAACCTCGTGCTGCTGTACGGGGTGGTGGTCCTGGGCTGGTCTCCCGGCAGCATCGTGCTGCTGTTCCCGGTGGAGAGCGTGGGGATCGGCCTGGTGACCGTGGTGGGTCTGTGGCGCCGTGCCGGGGCCGACGACATGGTCGGGCCCATTCCCCTGGCCGCTCTGGTGTTCGGCGCGATCTTCGGGGTCTTCACGATCGTGCAGACGGTCTTCGCCGGGATCATCGCTTCCGTCCTCGGGGTGGTGGCCGATGCGACGAACCTCTGGCTGCCGCTCGCGTTGGTCGTGGCCAGAACCGCAGTCGACCTGGGGGTTGCGGTGCGCCAGCCGCCCGATCTCGCGACGTTGATCGTGCCCCCGATCACGCGGGGGATCACGCTGCAGGTGGGCGTGGTGCTGGGGATGGTGTACGTGACGAGTGGGGAGCCCCTCGACCTCGTCCGGCAGACGCTGGCCGGCCACCCGGTCACGACCGCGATGATGCCGGTCGTCGTGCTGATGATCGTGAAGACGATCGTCGAGCTGGTGGTTGGAGTGATCGTGATCGTGGTGCTCCGGCTCGTACGGAGGATGGATGCCGCGTCGGTGTGACACGCGGCTCGTCGATTCGCACCGGCCGAGCGCGTAGGTTATTCTGTCCAGGTTGCGTGGGCGCCGGACGGCGCCCCTTTCCCACAGTTCGAGGAGTGTCCCATGGCCGCCGTGTGCGACATCTGCGCCAAGCGCCCCGGTTTCGGCCACAACGTGCCGTGGTCGAAGAAGAAGACCAATCGCCAGTGGAGCCCGAACATCCAGCGCGTACGCGCGGTGGTCAACGGCACCCCGAAGCGTCTCAACGTGTGCACCGGCTGCCTGAAGTCCGGCAAGGTCACCCGCTGACCCGAAACACCAAGAAGGGCCCGCCGACATCGGCGGGCTCTTTCTGCGTCGTGGGGCGGCTGCGTACGGTCAGGAAGCGACGGCGCGCCGGGCGACAGTGAGCTCCTGAAGGCCGAGCTCACCGGTCAGCACATCATCGAGGTCCTGACGGAGCATCTCGTCCTCCGCGGCGGCACGCGCTGCTTTGAGCACGGCCCGTACGCGGCGCTCAGCCGACGTACCCAACACTTCGGGTGTGACCCGAACGGTCTTGCTCGCTCTCGCGGACATGACTCACCATCCGATGCTCGTCGGCCCGAAGGCCAGTGGAATCCGGTTACCCGGGGGGAAGATCCACGCGGTGTCACCACCGCTTGCGACCCGAGAGTAGCGGCGCGCACGGCCGAAGCGGTGACGACACGGCGCACACGCCGGCGGAGTGCTGCGAGATCCTGTGTCGGAGGGTATCTCTACTCTCCAGAGAGTGATCACCACGCTCGCGGTCCACGGCTACCGGTCGTTGCGTGACCTCGTGCTGCCTCTCGGCCGTCTGACGGTCATCACGGGCGCCAACGGCACCGGGAAGTCCAGCCTCTACCAGGCGTTCCGGCTGCTCTCCGACACCTCGGGGGGTGGCTTGGTCTCGGCGCTGGCGCAGGCTGGTGGGTTGTCGTCGGTCCTTTGGGCAGGGCCGGAGACGATCTCCCGGGCGATGCGAAACGGTGACGTCCCGGTACAGGGCACGGGCTCACGCAGACGCCCTGTGTCCCTGATGCTGGGGTTCGCGACCGACACGTTCTCGTACCTGGTCGACGTAGGGCTCCCCACGCCGATCCAGAGCCTGTTCGCGAGGGACCCGGAGGTCAAGCGTGAGGTGGTCTGGGACGGTCCGGTGCTCCGGCCGTCGGCCACGTTGCTGACGCGCCGGAGAGGCACGGTGAAGGTCCGCGGCGACCGTGCTTGGGACACGGTGACCGAGGATCTCAGCACACGCGAGTCGGTCCTGGCGGCACTGTCCGACCCGCGCTCCTACCCGGAGCTGTCGTACGTGCGGGCCGAGGTGGCGTCATGGCGCTTCCACGACCACATCAGGACCGACACTCATGCGCCCGCGCGACAGCCACAGGTCGGCACCTGGTCGCCGGTCCTCGATCATGACGGGAGGAACCTGGCGGCGGCCGTCCAGACCGTACGGGAGTCGGCTTGGGCATCGGTGCTGGAGGGCGCCATCGCCGA
>JADGPB010000437.1 GCA_017882655.1 Propionibacteriales bacterium | reverse complement strand
GACCTCCTGGCCTGGCAGGCGGTGTTCCAGGTGGAGCTGTTCACCGGCGAGACCGTACCGGTGAACGTCTTGCTCGAGGCCGCTCACGAGGCGCGCGCTCGCCGGGCGTGACAGACTTCCGCACATGCTCCGATATCTGACCGCTGGGGAGTCGCACGGCCCGGCACTCGTCGCGACGATCGACGGCATCCCGTCCCACGTCCGTGTGACGACCGAGGACATCCGCCGCCAGCTCGCCCGCAGGCGGCTCGGCGTCGGGCGTGGTGCGCGCATGGCGTTCGAGGCGGACGAGGTGACGATCCTCGGCGGGATCCGGCACGGCGAGACGCTGGGCTCGCCGATCGCCATCGAGGTGGGCAACACGGAGTGGCCCAAGTGGGGACAGGTCATGTCGGCCGACCCGGTCGATCCGGAGGCGCTGGCAGCGCTCGCGCGGAACGCGCCGCTGAGCCGTCCGCGTCCTGGGCACGCCGACCTGGCCGGGATGCAGAAGTACGACTGGGACGAGGCGCGGCCCATCCTCGAGCGCGCGTCCGCGCGTGAGACGGCCGCTCGGGTCGCGCTCGGTGCGGTGTGTCTGAAGTTCCTCGAGCAGTCCTGTGGCATCACGGTCCTCAGCCACGTCGTGGCGCTCGGTACGGTCTCCGCGCCGGCGGGCACGTACCCCACGATCGCCGACCTCGACGCCATCGACGCCGACCCCGCTCGGTGCGCGGATCCTGCGACGAGCGCCGCGATGCAGGCCGAGGTGGAAGCCGCGCAGAAGGACGGCGACACGCTCGGCGGTGTCGTGGAGATCCTGGCCTGGGGCCTGCCGCCGGGCCTCGGGTCCCACACGATGGGTGACCGCCGCCTCGATGCGAGGCTGGCGGGAGCGCTCATGGGCATCCAGGCGATCAAGGGCGTCGAGCTGGGTGACGGTTTCGCCCTGGCCGCCAGCCGCGGCTCGGCCGCGCACGACGAGATCCTGCCCGCCGAGGGTGGCGCCCGTCGCGCCTCCCAGCACTCCGGAGGCACCGAGGGAGGCATGAGTACGGGCGAGATGCTGCGCGTACGGGCAGCGATGAAGCCCATCGCGACCATTCCCCGCGCCTTGCGCACCATCGACGTGACGACCGGCGACGAGGCTGCGGCGCACCACCAGCGCTCGGATGTGTGCGCGGTACCGGCAGCCGGCGTCGTCGCCGAGGCGATGGTGGCGCTCGTGCTCACGGAGGCGGTGCTCGAGAAGTTCGGCGGGGACTCGCTGGGCGAGGTGAAGGCCGCCCACGCGCGGTACCTGGCTCGTCTCGACGAGCGCGGCCTGCGGACGTCGTCGTGAGCCCGCGGGTCGTCATCGTCGGCATGCCCGCGTCGGGGAAGTCGACGGTGGGCCGTGAGGTCGCTGCCGCACTCGGCATCCACTTTCGCGACGCCGACGACGTGATCGAGGCGCGCAGCGGCAAGCTGATCCGCGAGATCTTCTCCGACGACGGCGAGGAGGCGTTCCGCGCGATCGAGGAAGACGTCGTGCTCGAGTCGCTCGGTGCGGATGACTGCGTGGTGTCGCTGGGCGGAGGTGCGGTGCTCTCGCCGACAATCCGAGCCGCACTTGTCGGGCTGCCCGTGGTGTGGCTGGAGGTGGGCGTGGCTACCGCTACCCGCCGCGCGGGTCTCAACCAGCTCAGGCCGCTCCTCCTCGGCGACGTCAGGGCGCGGATGGAGACCCTCCTCGCCGAGCGCTCCCGTCTGTACGAGGAGGTGGCGACCATCCGGCTCGTCACCGACCGGGTCTCCACGACGGAGCTGGCCGACCAGATCGTCGCTGGGTTGAAGGAGTCCGCCAGATGACTGGGCAGATCCACGTCGCCGCCGAGAAGCCGTACGACGTGACGGTGTCCCGGGGCTGTCTGGCTCAGCTGACCGAGCTCGTTGGGGGTCGGCGGACGGCACTGGTGCACGCGTCGTCCCTTGCCGGACTGGCGCAGTCGACGGCCGTGACCCTCGGGGAGAGCACGCTTCTCGTCGACGTGCCCGACGGCGAGCGGGCGAAGACCGCCGAGACGCTCGTGAGCTGCTGGGACCGGCTCGCTGCCGCCGGCTTCACCCGCAGCGACGTGGTCGTCGGGCTCGGCGGAGGGTCGACGACCGACCTCGCGGGCTTCGTCGCTGCCTCCTGGTTGCGAGGGGTGCGCTACATCTCCGTACCCACGACGGTCCTTGCCATGGTCGATGCGGCGGTGGGGGGAAAGTCCGGGATCAACCTGTCGGCCGGGAAGAACCTCGTCGGCGCCTTCTACGAGCCCTCGGCTGTGCTCTGCGACCTCGACCTGCTCACGAGCCTGCCGCCCGAAGAGATCTCCTCTGGGCTGGCCGAAATCGTCAAGGCAGGCTTCATCTCCGATGAGCGGATCACGAGGATCGTCGCCGCTGACCCGGGAGCCGCAACCGATGCCACCAGCGACGCGTTGGCTGAGCTCATACGCCTCAGCATCCAGATGAAGGCCGACGTGGTCTCGGTGGACCTGCGCGAGCGCACGGGCGAGGGTGAGGACATCGGGCGCGAGTCGTTGAACTACGGCCACACGCTGGGGCACGCCATCGAGAAGCACGAGCACTTCCGCCTGCGTCACGGCGAGGCCGTGAGCATCGGCATGGTGTACGCCGCCGAGGTGGCTCACCGGCTCGGGCTGCTGGACGACTCGGCCGTCGCGCTCCATCGCGAGCAGCTGGTCGCCGTGGGACTGCCCATCACGTACGACAGGGCCTCGTGGTCGGACCTGCGCGCCACGATGTCGCTCGACAAGAAGGCGCGCGGGGCGACGCTGCGCTTCGTACTCCTGGACGGCCTACGGCACCCGGTGATCGTCGAGGGGCC
>JADGPB010000436.1 GCA_017882655.1 Propionibacteriales bacterium | reverse complement strand
CTGCGGCGGCGGCCCCCACCTTGAGGGAAGTCTTCATGTTCGTGTCCTCTCGACATCGCCGGGGTCATCCCGGCACATGAGGACGGTGACAGGGCCATGTCAGCGCACGGTGGCCGAAGTGTTCGAGGAATGTCAGAAGGCGGCCGCGCTCCCCGCTGACACCGGTCGGGGGCTGTTCAATGGAGCCATGCAGCCCGGATTGGTGGTGGTCGTCGAGGACGACCCGGCGATCGCCGACGTCCAGCGTCGATACCTCTCGGCGGCAGGTTTCGGCGTACACACCGAGCGCGACGGGCGCGCGGGGCTGGAGGCGATCCGCCGGCTGCGTCCGGTTGCCGTGGTGCTCGACGTCGGACTCCCCAGCCTCGACGGCATCGAGATCTGCCGCACGCTCAGGGGCGAGAACGACTGGACGCCAGTGCTGTTCGTCACAGCTCGCGATGACGAGGTCGACCGCGTCCTCGGTCTGGAGCTGGGCGGCGACGACTACCTCACCAAACCGTTCTCGCCGCGCGAGCTCGTCGCACGGATCAGGAGCGTGCTGCGACGCCAGTCCGGTCCCCCGGCGCCCGTCGTGTCGTTGGGCCGGGTCCGTCTCGACGAGACGCGACGCGAGGTACGGGTCGACGACGCGCCCGTGTCGCTCACTGCGACCGAGTTCGACCTTCTGGCCAAGCTGATGTCGTCGCCGGGACGTGTGTTCACGCGCGAGCAGCTGCTGAGCTCGGTCTGGGGCCAGGCCGACTACGGAGGCGGCCGTACGGTCGACGTCCACGTCGCGCAGGTGCGGTCCAAGCTCGGGGACGCGTGCCCCATCGTCACCCGTCGGGGCGTCGGGTACACCGCCGAGGAGTCTCGTGACTAAGCCGCCCGCCTCGCTACTGCGCCGCGTCACGCTGGTGATGCTGGCGATCGTGGCCGTGGCCGTCCTGGTGACCGGCGCCATCACCGTGCCGCTGGCTCGTACCTCGACCGTCCAGGGCGAGCAGGAGCGGCTCAGTGCGCAGGCGGATCTGCTCGCGTCGCTGGACCGACTGCCCACCCGTCTCACGGCGGCGAACGCCCTCATCAACGGCACGCGGTTCGCCGTCGTGGAGTCGCCACCGAACGGCCGAGCCACGGGCGCGGCCAACTCGTACCTCACGGCCGAGGTCCGGGCCGCGCTATCCACCAGAGGGACGTACTCCGGAACCATCCAGGGGACGCTCGGCAGGGCGCTGGTCGAGGCTCGCGCGACGACAGCGGGCCCGTGGATCGTGTCCGCACTGCCGGTCACCCAGCTGGACAACGCTCTGAACAAGGCCACGCAGCGGGTGCTGCTGGGTCTGCTGGTGGGCCTTCTCGTGGCGGGGATCGCGGCGCTCAGCCTGGCCCGGTGGCTGACCAAACCGTTGACCGAGACCGCCCATGCCGCCAGGAAGCTGGCTGCCGGCGAACGCGGTGTGGCGCTCCCGGCACCGGCGTCGGCCGAGGCCGCCGAGCTCACGGCCGCCCTGTCCGCGCTGGATCGAGCGCTCGCGACGAGCGAAGGACGGCAGCGCGAGTTCCTGCTCTCCATCTCGCACGAGATGCGTACGCCGCTCGCCGCGGTCCGCGGCTATGCAGAGGCGCTGTCGGACGGAATGATCGCCGAGGACGAGCTGCCGCAGGTCGGCCAGACGCTCGTGCGTGAGACCGAGCGCCTCGACGCGTTCGTACGGGACCTGCTCGAGCTGGCACGGCTCCAGGCGGACGACTTCACGATCCATCCGGTGGCCGTGGAGCTCGGCACGCTCCTCGACCATGTCCGTACCGCCTGGTCGGCCAAGGCGGCGACGCTCCAGGTCGCGCTCACCGTCGACGGCACCACGCCGGCGCCGGTCGTGGCCGACCCCCAGCGGCTGCGCCAGGTGGTCGATGGCCTGGTCGAGAACGCCCTACGGGCGACACCCGCGGGAGGCCGTGTGAGCGTGACCGTACGACCTGGGGCTGGCTCCTTCGTCATCGACGTGAGCGACACGGGCCCGGGGCTCGCCCCGGAGGACCTCGACGTCGCCTTCGATCGCGGGGCGCTGCACGCGAAGTACCGTCAGACGCGACCGGTCGGCACGGGCCTCGGCCTGTCGATCGCCGCCCGGCTCGTCGCGCGGATGGGCGGCACGCTCACGGCAGCCAACGGACAGTCCGGAGCGGTGTTCACGGTGAGCCTGCCCACCGCCTGACTCCCGAAGGGCTCAGCGCGCAGACGCGTACGACCAGGTCCGTGTGGAACTCGGCCGCCGATCCGCAGTAGCGGTTGCGGTCGGGGTGGACGTGCTGGCTTGAGTGCCGTGGCGGGAGTACGTACGGGTCGCTGTCGGCGTGGCAGTGACCGTCGGGGTCGCCGTCCTCACGACAGTCGTTCTCGTAGCCGGCTTTGGCGTCGCTGTGACCGTCGCCGTGGCTGTGGCTGTAGGTGCCACCGTCCAGTCCTTGGTCGCACGGTGGGTCGGCGTCTCGGTGGGCCGCGAGGTCGCTGTGGCGGAAGGGCACCCGGTCGGACGCGGCGTGGCCGTCTCCGTCACAGTCGGCGTCGAGGTCGAGGTCGAGGTCGGGCTCGAGGTGTCGGTCGGGTGGGGGGTCCGAGTGGGAGTCGGCGCGCCCGTCCCCGACGGCACCCAGGTGGGCCTCCAGGTCGGATTCGGCGGGGCGGTCCGGGTCGAGGTGGGCTCAGCTGTCGGCGACGGCACGGCGGTCTGCGACGGCGTGCCGGGGTCGGTCGTCACCGGGTCGGTAGGGACCGCGGTCTGCGACGGCGTGCCGGGGTCGGTCGTCACCGGGTCGGTAGGGACCGCGGTCAGCGACGGCGTACCGGGGTCGGTCGTCACCGGGTCGGTAGGGA
>JADGPB010000435.1 GCA_017882655.1 Propionibacteriales bacterium | reverse complement strand
GATCCGAACAGGCCTCGCGGTCGCAGCCGTCGCCGCGCTCGCGACGCTCGCCTGGCTCACCCTCGGCCGACGTCGCGCGAGGGCTGCGGCGTGATCACGGGTCTTGGGGCGAAACGATAGCCCTGCGATTGCCCGTCGCGACGTCGTCTCGCTGCAGCTCACGGGCAACACCATGGGAACCGAGCTCCTGCCACGATCGAACGCGACTGCGGTGATCTTCGGAAGGGTGAGCCGGGCACGATCCAGCTCGTCGAGCCGCTGGGCTGATCCGGGTCAGCGACGAGCGACCGGAACTCCGGCCGGGGGTTGCGCTGCCCCACGATCTTCCGTCGAGCGCCCCCCAAAGCGGGCCGGCAGACGCGCGAGGACCGCGAACAGCACAGCGGTCACGCCGAGGACGGCACCTTCCTCCGAAGGGAAGCCGCCCGGCGACTTCGTCATCTCCCACAGGACCATCGGAGCGAACGCGACGATGGCGGTCAGGACCCGTGCGTGCGGAGCGCGGCGGGCGACGTATTCGAGGCCGACAAGAACCAGCAGCAAGCCGGGCAGGACGAAGATCCAGCGGACCAGGTAGAAGGCGGCCGCCAGCGGCACCAGTACGACTGGCGTCACGGAAATCGTGACCCCCGGCACGAGCTCGAGTGGCGTCACGGGTATGGTCCCCGCGACGAGCGTCGCCGCCACGCCCACCATGGACACGACCTCGAACGCCAGCAAGACCAGCAGCGCATTGGCCAGGACCCGGACGGTCCCGGCGCGCCAGCCATGGGGATCGGGAGACGTGGCGGCGCGGACCAGCTGCTTCGACATCGTCATCTCCCTGCCTGCGTGGCAGTCGTCCCGGATGCTCCCTCCTCCGATGACGCCCCGAGCGCATCGGGAGTGTCGTTCGTGGCTCCTGCAGCCGACATCGATGTCACCCTTGCCACGTTCTTCGACAGTGTGAAGGCAACCTTCGGCAGATCCTTCGCCGCCGGTGATGGTGTCCCAGGTCGTCGGCAGCCCCCGGTCCCGATGCCGAGCAGCGTCTTCCCCGGGTGGGCGCCGATGCGGCAGCAGCGTGTGATCTCATGTCGATGGCGGGATACGACATTCGAGCCATTCGAGACGGCACGCGACGCCGTCACCCTGCGGACATGCGCTTCGTCCGGCCATAGCGCCTGGCCCTTGCGCTTCCGGTCCGCATGACCGACCTTGCCAGCAACGACGCACGAAGGAGGCACACGTGGAGTGGGTCACCCGCGAGCACCCGCACACCGACCGGATCGCCTGCCCCTGGCTGATCCGCCGGTTCATCGAACCCGACGCGGTCATCACCTACGTCCCGCGTGACGAGGTCCTGTCCTACGCCGAGCGCACGGGGGCGGTCAGCTTCGATGCGCCCGGCGCGCAGTTCACGCACCGCGACGGCCTGTGCTCCTTCGAGGTCCTCGCAACGGACTACGACCTCCTCGGCGACCCGGCGCTTGCGCTGGTCGCGAAGGTCGTCCATGGGGCGGACGTCGCCGAGGACGCCGACATCACCCCGCAGAGCCGGGGGCTCGAAGCGATCGCACGCGGCTTCATGGACCTCGGCATGTCCGACCAGGAGCAGCTCGCGCTCGAGCTTCCCGTCTATGACGCCCTCTACGCCTGGGCCAAGCGCCAAGTCGCGTCAGCGGGCTGAGGCCGCCGGCGCGTCGTGGTGCGCCAGTGCCTCGTGCGGACGAGTCGGCTATCTCGCCACGCGGTAGCGGAGGTAGACGACTCTCGAGCTGAAGGTGCGGGTCTCGACGAGCTCGAGATCCACCCGGCGCTCGCGCTGCGGAAAGTACGGAGTGCCACCGCCAACCAGCACCGGGTAGACCCTCGCTCGGTACTCGTCGATCAGACCCAACGCGGCCGCCTCGGCAGCGAGGGTCGCGCCGCCGATCGCGATGTCGCCCTCCCCCGGCTCGGCTCGCAACCTGATGATCTCCTCCGCGAGGCCGCCGGAGGCCAGGCGGGCATTGCCTTGGACCGCCGACAGCGTAGTGGAGAACACCACCTTCGGGAGCGGCTTCCACAGTGCGGCCCACTCGAGCTCTGAATCGTCGAGCGGTGGATCCTGGTCGGCGGTCTCCCAGTACAGCATCGTCTCGTACAGCCGTCGTCCCATCAGGTGCACGCCAACCCCGCGGATCTCGTCCTTGACCAGCTGCCAGACCTCCTCGTCGGGCGGCGCGGGGATGATCTTGGCGTCCGGTCCGACGATGTAGCCGTCAAGCGAGACGCCCATCGAATAGGTCACGCTGCGCATCGGAAGTCCTCCTCGGTCACGGGTTCGACAATACGACCGCGGGGCGCGGCTGGACTCACCGCGGGCTTGCCGGATCTCCCGGGCTGCCACAGCCGCCGAGCCGCGGCAACTAGCAGCCGCCTTCCTTCGGGCTCATCCCCGGCCGCGACGTACCAACCGTTCTTGACGCACAACGCTTCGTCCCCGGCCGGCCCGAGGTTGAACCCGAGCAGGAGGGAACGCGCCTGGCTCGACGATCGCCGGATGGCAGTTCCGCATGCGCAGGCTCCCCGAGACGGCGGCCGGGACCCGCAGCACGCAGGTGGCGATGAGGATCCGGAGCATGGCCGATTGCCGACCGTAGTGGTCCCGCCGATCGCGGCGGCTGGCTCAAGCCGGCGCGGTGCCGGGCGGCGGCCTCGCACCAGGGTCGGGGTTCGATCCGGTTGGGTCGGGCCGCCAGATCGTGGTGTCCGGTCCGACTGGGTCATGGAAAGCTCGGCTGCCCGTCCGAGGTTGCGGGCCTTCCTCGGCATGGTGTGAACGGGCGGCAATCTGACGACCGCCCGTCCAGGTTCTGACTCTGCGTTTGCCTGAGCGTGG
>JADGPB010000434.1 GCA_017882655.1 Propionibacteriales bacterium | reverse complement strand
TGGTGAGCAGCGTGGCGAGGAGGACTCCGCCGGCGGCGACCGCCACCGAGCCGGACCGTTGGTAGACATCCACCACCGCCATGGCCAGCAGCGTGATACCGAAGAAGTGGATCCACCGCAGCAGCAAGGACAAGCCCAGGGTGCGGAGGTTGTACTTGTTCTTGGCGGCGAGGCGGCGGCGCAGCTCGTCCCCGCTCGTCAGGTGGTCGAACCTGCTGTCACGCTCGACCGATCGCGGAATCTCGAAGCTGGGCGAGCCCAGAAGTCCGACACCCTCCCGGACTTCCCCGTCGATAGGAACCAGGACCTTCGTGGCGAGGAGGCAATTGTCGCCCGTCCTGCTCTGCGAGGGATAGGCGATGTGGTTCCCGAGGAAGTTGTGTGACCCGATCGACGCTCGGGACACGCGGAAGGACGTGCTCGAGAAGTCGGCATTGATGATCGACAGCCCGTCAGCGACCATCGTTCCGCTGCCGACCGAGCTCAGGTACGGGGTCTCGTGCTGCACCACTGTGCCGAAGTTCGACCCGGTCTGCTCGACCCGGGAAAGGTCGTACCCGAGGCAACGCAAATAGTGGACGATGTAGGAGCTGTCACCGAAGAGATAGGTGAAGAACTTTAGATTGGTCAGGCGCGTGATCGCCCGGTGGACCGAGTAGTGGAAGCCGTACAAGCGATAGACCTTGTCCGGCTTGATAACGAGGTTGAGCACGCGAGGGACAGTGACCACGAAGAGGAGGCCGACGAGCACAGCGCCGAAGAAGAGCACGAAGGAGGCGGCCAGGGCCTCGCTGTAGAACGTCCAACTCGTGAAAGCCGGAGGCCCCGAGGCCAGGGGCGCAGTGAGCTGCGGGTTCGCAGCCAGCAGCACGCCCGCGAAGCCGACCGCCAGCGGCAGGTACAGAACCAGCAGGCTCAGCACGTGCAGGACGGCGTGGACGGCCCTTCTCCGGGTGCCGCAGTCGGCTGGGTCGACCGCCCGGTAGTCCACCTCGGTCCGCTGCGCTGGGGATCCGTGCCAGCGCTCGCCGTCGGGCACAGCCTGCCCGGCGTGCAGAGCGGAGGAATGGCCGAGTTGAGCCCCGTCGCCCAACGAGGTCTCGATGTCGATCACCGTCGCCTCGCCGACGAACACGTCCTTCCCGAGGGTTACCGCGCCCGTCTGGATCAGGCCGGCGTGGGCTCGGTAGCAGCTGATGAACGAGTCCTTCCGGATGACCGTGCCGTCGCCGATGGTGAGCAGGTCGGTGCACACCGGCACGTTCGGGGAGAAGATCGTGACGCCCCGCCCGACTTTCGCGCCCAGCGCCCTCAGGTAGAGCACGTAAAGCGGCGAACCGACCATCAGCCTGACCAGGGGGTTCGCCCGGACCAGCGTCTTGACGGTCCAGAAACGGACGTACGCCAGGCTCCAGATACGGATCTGCTGGGGCTTCCACCGACCAATGAGCATCCACTTCGCCAGGATCGGAAGGGTGCACGCGCCGAGGAAGACCGCGCCGCCGAACAGGACCGAGCGCAGGTAAGAGTCGATCAAACCTGACCCGGCGGAGATCCACTCGTAACCTCGGGTGATGACAAGTGCGGCGAGGAAGGAATATCCGAGGAAGATCAGGAACTGCAGCGTTCCGCAGAGGACGTACTGCAGCGTGCTGGCCGGTGTCGCCACCCCGATCGACGCCGGGACCGACGACTCGATAGGGGTGGGCGCGGCGTCCGCGAGCGCCGCCGTCAAGCTTCTGATCGTGGGGTGCTGGTAGACCTCCTTCATCGACACCGACGGCAGGTCCGCCCGCTTCCTGACCCGTGCACAGAAATGGGCCATCGTCAACGAGTCAGCACCCAGGTCGTCGAAGAAGTGGCTATCGACCGACACCCGCTCGACGCGCACGACGTCAGCCAGCACCTCGGCGAGGACCCTCTCGGTGCCGGTCGTCGGGCCGGCGTACCCACCCTGGGCGGTTGAAGATTCAGCCACATCGACTGTCAAGACCTCGACAGACTTTCCCACTACGTGAGCTCCTTGAACCAGAAGTCGGCAATTTCATGACATGTTCGGGGCACGCGACGCGCGTGCCGTTGACCGCGTCGGTGGCGCGGGTCAGGATGCCCGGATCCCGGCGGCCAGCTCGTCGGAGTTGAGCACGTCCTCGCCGTAAAGATCCTGCAGCCAGTTGGTCTGGTAGACGGTGTCCAGGTAGCGCTCGCCGAGGTCCGGGGCGATGGCCGCCGCGGTGAGTTCACGCCCGTCATGCTGGGCCAACCAGCCCATCGCGCCGCTGACCACCGTGCCGGTGGAGCCGCCGAAGAGGAACCCGCTTCTGGCCAGCCGATGGCAGGCACGGATGGTGTCCGCCTCCTCGACGCGGACCACCTCGTCCACATAGGCCTCATCGAGCAGCGGCGGACGGACGCTCGTGCCCAAGCCGGGAATCATCCGGCGGCCCGGCGCACCACCGAAGGTCACCGAGCCGACGCTGTCGACTGCGACGATCCGCACCGGCCGGTGCCACTCCCGGAAGTAGCGCGCGCAGCCCATCAGGGTCCCGGTGGTGCCGGCCCCGACGAAGAGCACGTCCAGTCGCGGGAAGTGGCGGGCGATCGCCGGCGCCGTCGTGCGGTGGTGCGCCGTCCAGTTGCCCGGATGGGTGTACTGGTTGAGCCACACGTACCGGTCGTCGGTGGCGCTCAGCGCGCGGACGTAGTTGATCCGCGCGCCGAGGAAGCCGCCGTCGGCATCCGGCTCGGTGATGATGTGCACCTGGCTGCCCAACGCCTCCATCAGCCGCCTGGTCGACAGGTTGCAGCGGGAGTCAGTCACGCACAGGAACCGGTAGCCCTTGCTCGCCGCGATCATGCTCAGCGCCACGCCCAGGTT
>JADGPB010000433.1 GCA_017882655.1 Propionibacteriales bacterium | reverse complement strand
ACCCCGATACACGCTGTCCGCGACCACACTGCAGGCCGGCCTCGAAACGATCCGACTGCACAACACGGGCACCGAGCCCCACCAGGTGCAGCTGCTGCGGCTGCACGACCACAAGACGTTCAGTGACCTCAGCACCGTGTTGGCCGACCCGAAGGGGGACCCCCTCACTGTTGCCGACGCCACCGGTGGCTCGAACACGATCCTGCCCGGTGCCGAGCAGGAGACCTATGTGAACCTGCGGGCCGGGCACTACGTGGCCCTGTGCTTCGTCCCCGATGAGGTCTCCAACGTGCCGCACTTTGCGGAGGGGATGATCGCCCAGTTCGAGGTGACCGGTTCGGGCACCTGGCAGCGGCCGGACGCCGAAGGCACTATCTCCGCTTTCAGTTTCGGGTTCAACATCCCGGCGTACGTGGACGGCCACGGTATCTACCGCTTCAAGAACCTCAGTGACACCGATACCCATGAGCTGACCATCGAGCGGCTAGCCCCCGGCAAGACCGCCGATGACTTCCTGAATGTGATCTCGGGAAAGGTCGCGGGTAACCCGAATGACATCGCCGCGCCCGCCGGTGGCGGCGGCGCGGTGGCACCGCACGGGGTCGACTGGGTGCGTCTCAACCTGGCCCCCGGGGACTACATCGCGGTGTGCTTCGTGCCGGACCCCGAGGCCCAAGGCGCGCCGCATGCGGCTCTCGGCATGGTGCGAGGGTTCAGCGTCCGGTAGCTAGATGGTCGATTGCTTGGACACGGCGTGTGTCGCTGACCGGAGAAACGGGAGGAGGGTGTCCATGATCGACTATGACGGAAGACGTGGACACCCTCCTGACCCCACCGCCCCCGCCGTAGGTGGGGGCGGTGTCCCCGACGGCTGCGCACCTGGGATGAGTCCATGATCCCCCCAAGGTCTCACCAAGGCATGGCGCGTACCCATGGATTCCAGCCAAAGCAGGGTGATCATGGCCAAGCTCATCAAGTGCGAGTGCGGGTACGTGGCTCACGGGGACGGCAACGAGCAAGTCGTGTCCACGATCGAGGCGCACATGACCACCGACCATCCGGCGCTGCTCGCGCAGGGTCCGCGACCGCCGCGACGGCGACACCCACCGTCGTGCCTGCGTTCGACCCCGCTCGGTACAAGACGACTACCACCGACCAGTGGCAGGCAGCAGCAGCCGCCTGGTACGGCTGGGGCGCCGTAATCGACACCTGGCTCGGTGAGGCGACCGACGTCATGCTCGACCTCGCCCAGGTCGGCCCCGGCAGCACCGTCCTCGACGTCGCCGCCGGCGCAGGCGGCCAGAGCATCGCCGCCGCACGACGCGTCGGTCCGACTGGACGCGTGCTCGCCACAGATATCGCGCCCAACCTGCTTGCGTACGCCGACCACGCGGCTCGCACTGCCGGGCTCGCCGCCTTCGTCGCCACTCGGGTCATGGACGGCGAGAACCTCGAGGTCGAGCCTGGGCACTTCGACGCTGTTGTGTCCCGGGTCGGCCTCATCTACTTCCCAGACCAGGCGGGTGCCCTGACCGGTATGCGCCGAGCCCTTCGACCAGGCGGACGGGTCGCTGCCGTCACGTACTCGACACCCGAGGCGAACAGGTTCTTCTCGGTCCCGGTCTCGGTCATCCGCACGCGCACCCAATTGCCCCCGCCAGCGCCAGGCCAACCCGGCCCGTTCAGTCTGGGCACCGTCGAGGCGCTCGAGGAAGCGCTGCACGGTGCCGGCTTCACCGATGTTCAGGTGCGTCGAGTCCCGTCACCCCTTCATCTTCCAAGCGCCGCCGACTGCGTGCTCTTCGAACGTGAGTCCTTCGGCGCCCTCCACCAGATGCTCGCCGGCCTTGATACGCAGGCACGCGAGGAGACGTGGGCCCAGATCACCGAGGAGCTGTCGGCGTTCGACGGCCCCGACGGGTTCGTGGGGCCCTGCGAGATGCTCGTGGTTGGCGCAGGTAACCCCGGATGACCGAGATGGCGACCACAACCGTCGCGGCCGTCCAGGCCACCCCGGTGTTTCTGGACCGCGAGGCCACCACCGACAAGGCCGTCAGTCTCATCTCGGCCGCGGCCGAAGCCGGGGCTGGGCTGGTTGTCTTCCCGGAGGCCTTCATCCCGACATACCCCGACTGGGTCTGGCGCCTTCCCGCCTGGGCGGATGCGCCATTCGCCCGCCGCTTGTACGCCGAGTCCGTGGAGGTGCCGGGACCGACTGTGGCACGGTTGGCAGAGGCTGCGAGGGCATCCGGTGTGTACGTCGCGATCGGTGTCAACGAGCGGTCCGGCGCGACCCTCTACAACACGCTGCTCTACCTAGCCCCGGACGGCACCCTGGTCGGTGCTCACCGCAAGCTGATGCCAACCGGCGGTGAGCGCACCATCTGGGGCGTCGGCGACGGTTCCACGCTCGACGTCGTACGGACGCCGTTCGGAGTCATCGGCGGGCTGCTCTGCTGGGAGAACTACATGCCGTTGGCCCGTGCAGCCATGTACGCGCAAGGCGTTGATATCTACCTTGCGCCGACGTGGGACAACTCCGACACCTGGGTCGCCACCTTGCGCCACATCGCCAAGGAGGGTCGCTGCTACGTCATCGGCGTGGCGCCCCTCCTGCGAGGCTCGGACGTCCCGGCGGACCTTCGGGGGGACACGTATGGCGGGGAAGACGACTGGATGTGCCGAGGTCTGACCACGATCGTCGCTCCCGGCGGACGGATCCTCGCCGGCCCTCTCGAAGAGAAGGAAGGGATTCTCTACGCCGAGGTCGACATCGACCTGATCAGTCTCGAGCGACGCCAGTTCGACCCTGTCGGGCACTACTCCCGCCCCGACGTCTTCCGCCTCAGCGTCGACACGACAGCGCGCTCCTCCGTTGTGT
>JADGPB010000432.1 GCA_017882655.1 Propionibacteriales bacterium | reverse complement strand
TATCCCGGGATCGCCGCCCAACCTGGGGAACCCGCCCAGCGGCTGCCGGTTCCACCCGCGTTGCGCATTCGCCATGCCGGAGTGCAGCACCAAGGAGCCCGCGTACCTGCTCGAAGGCAACCATCAGGTCGCCTGCTGGTGGGCTGAGAAGAATCCCGGCGTGACCGTCCCAATCGAGGTGAGCTTGGTATGACCGCCACCACAGCGCAGAACGCGGCAGCAGTGCCGGGCGGTGACACGCCTGTCCTGTCGGCCGTCAACGTCGTCAAGCAGTTCAGAGTCGCGGGCGGTCACATCACCGCCGTCGACAATGTGAGCGTGGACTTCCACGCGGGCAAGGTGCTCGCCGTCGTTGGCGAGTCCGGGTCGGGCAAGTCGACTCTGGCGCGGATGCTGCTGCGGCTCATGCCGGTGACGAGTGGCACGATCCTGTACCAGGGCGAGGACGTCACCCGCATCAGGGGTTCCGAGCTGCGCGCGTACTGGCGGGACGTGCAGGCGGTGTTCCAGGACCCGTTCTCGTCGTTCAACCAGTTCTACACAGTCGGAGCCATGCTGCGGCGCCGTATGCCTGCGAAGCAGGGCGACGAGACACTGGACGAGCTCATCGAGCGCTGCCTCAGCTACGTAGGCCTCAAGCCCGATGATGCGGTCAACAAGCACCCGCACCAGCTGTCCGGTGGGCAGCGTCAGCGCGTCATGATCGCGCGGGCGTTGATGATGAACCCCAAGGTGCTGCTGGCTGACGAGGCGACGTCGATGCTCGACGCGTCCCTCCGCGTGAGCGCACTGAACGTGCTGCAGGACCTCCGTGAGCGGCTCGGGCTCACCGTGCTGTTCATCACCCACGACATCGGTCAGGCCTGCTACCTGGCTGACGAGGTCATCGTGATGGAGAACGGTCTGGTCGTCGAGCGGGGCATCACAGACGACGTCATCTTCAACCCTCAGAACGAGTACACGAAGCGCCTGTTGGCCGACGTGCCCGACCTCAAGGGCAGCCTGAAGAAGCCGTCCTAGTCACCCGAGCCACACTGGCAGCCGTCGCGCGGACGCACGAACCGCGTGGCGGCTGTCGCTTTCATTCACGAGATCTTCGTCGGCGCCGTCCACGAAAGGAACAACGTCATGCCTGATATCCGCGCAGCCATCTCTCTGACCGGAGGCGCTGACTTCTGGCTCACCAGCGCGGCGCCGGAGGCAGGGCTGTCGCAGGTGATGCTCACCGATGGCCCTCATGGAGTGCGCAAGCAGACAGGGTCGTCCGACCACATCGGTATCAACGACTCCGTACCGGCCACCTGCTTCCCACCAGCGGTGAGTCTCGCCTCGACCTGGAACCCCGCGCTGCTCACCGAGGTCGGCAACGCACTCGGTGAGGAGTGCCGCGCCCTCGGTGTGGGCGTCCTGTTGGGACCTGGCATCAACATCAAGCGATCGCCGTTGTGCGGGCGCAACTTCGAGTACTTCTCCGAGGATCCGTACGTGGCAGGCGAGCTGGCCTCCGCCCTCGTCAAGGGCATCCAGGGGCAGGGCATCGGGACGTCGGTGAAGCACTTCGCAGCGAACAACCAGGAGACCGACCGCATGCGGCGCGACTCCCAGGTGGACGCCCGCACGCTCCGCGAGATCTACCTGCGCGGATTCCAGAAGGTCGTGACCTCGGCGAAGCCCTGGACGGTCATGTGCTCGTACAACAAGGTCAACGGCACGTACGCAAGCGAGAACCACTTCCTCCTGACCGAGGTACTCCGCGGCGAGTGGGGCTTCGACGGTTTCGTGATGTCCGACTGGGGTGCCGTCCATGACCGGGTCAAGGCGCTCAAGGCGGGTCTCGACCTCGAGATGCCCGCGCACGCTCAGCACGAGGCAGCGGTCGTCGCGGCTTTCGAGGCTGGGGAGATCGACGAGGCGACCATTCAGACCGCGTACGGGCGGATCGAGCGGGTCCTCAAGCTCGCCCAGGCGAGCCTCGAGGGCGCTCCCGAGCAGTTCGATGTGGACGGCCACCACGCGCTGGCGCGGAAGGCGGCCGAGCAGTCGATCGTGCTGCTGGCGAACGACGGGATCCTGCCGCTCGCGCCGGGAACCGACGTAGCGGTGGTGGGCGAGTTCGCCCGTACGCCTCGCTACCAGGGCGCCGGCTCATCCAGGGTCAACCCCACGAGGCTCGACAACGCGCTCGACGCGATCGCGGCGATCGTGGGCCACGAGGTGCCGTTCGCGCCCGGCTTCTCCACGGACAAGAAGAAGCCCGTCGGCGAGAACGCCCACGCGGAGGCCGTCGAGGTCGCCAAGAACGCGGACGTCGTTCTGGCGTTCCTGGGGCTGGGCGAGAGCCACGAGTCCGAGGGCTACGACCGCGACACCTGCGATCTGCCGGCTGAGCAGCTGGCGCTCTTGGAGGGCATCCTCGCCGTCAACACCAACGTCGTCGTCGTACTGAGCAACGGCTCGTCCGTCCTCGTCACGTCGTTCCAGGACCGTGTCAAGGCGATCGTCGAAGGCTGGCTCCTCGGCCAGGCCGGGGGACCGGCGACGGCCGACGTGCTCTACGGGAACGTGAACCCCTCGGGCAAGATCACCGAGACCATCCCGTACCGGCTAGAGGACGTGCCTAGCTTCATGCACTTCCCAGGTGACCCGACAGGCGTGCGGTACGGCGAGGGGCTGTTCGTCGGCTACCGCGGCTACGACGCCATCGGCACCAAGGTCGCGTACCCCTTCGGCCACGGCCTGTCGTACACCACCTTCGGCTACTCCGACCTCTCGGTCAGCGCGACGGCCGACGGGCTTTCGGTGACGGTCACCGTGACCAACACCGGTGGCCGCGCTGGGCGCGAGATCGTCCAGGCGTACGTGTCGGTGCCGGGCTCCAAGGT
>JADGPB010000049.1 GCA_017882655.1 Propionibacteriales bacterium | reverse complement strand
CCTCCTCGGGCTCGGCCGGCCGAGCCTTGGAACGGACAGCTGGCCGGGCACCGGGCGCCAGGCCAGGCCGGGTCTCCCCGGATTGCGCGCCGGCGTCGGTGCGCGGCAGGTCTAGGACGAGGTTGGCGATGGGCGGCAGCTCCCCGGTGGGGGCATGGCATGGCTCGACCCACCGCCGCCGTCGCCGCCAGCACGGCTAGACCTGCCACTGCGCCCCTGAACTGTCACGTCTCCGTCACGGCCTCGTGACGCTCAGTGGTATAGGCTCTGTCGAGCGGTCCTCATGTCGATGGCCGGGGCACGCCAATGCGAGACGCAGATTAGGAGCACAGATCATGTCTGAACAAGGAGTGCAAGCCCTGCTCGAGCGTGCGCGGACGGACGCGGACTTCCGGGCGACCCTCGAAGGTGCGCATACGAGAGACGACAGGCGAAAGATCGTCAAGGACGCCGGGTTCGACGTCGACGCCTCCGACGCGTCCTCGCTGCGGTCCATGGTCCCCCCGCACGAGTTGTCCGACAACGATCTCGAGCGCATCGCAGGCGGTGCCGGAGGCGCGGTGACGTCAGGTGGCGGCGCGGGCTTCATCGTGGGCGCATCAGCAGCCGCGGCGGCGGCCTGACCGCACCACAGACCGTTGGCAGGGCGGTCCCGGGTCCGTGCTTGCGCCTCGGCGGACGAGCCGACGACGACGCGCGGTCGTCTCTTGAGGTCTGGCGGTCCTGAATCGATGGGAACCATCAACTGACAAGAACCGTAAGCAGTGGTTTGCGCGTCGCCCCCGCTACTGCGCCCATCGTGTTCCGGGGGGTCGAGCATCGCGCCGCGAAGGGATTCCTGGGCGCGTCGCATCGGATATGCCCGCCGGAGGTGACCCTCGAGCGCGTCAAGCCGTTGCTGGCCGGTGCGGGCATCACCCGGATGGCCGACATCACCGGACTCGACCGCATCGGGGTGCCGACCGTGCTGGCCATGCGCCCGAATGCTCCGACGCTGGCGAACGCGTCCGGCAAGGGATTCACCCGGACCGCGGCGATGGTGTCCGCCGCGATGGAGGGCATCGAACTGCATTACGGCGAGGAGTTCTCGCCGCGCACGTGTGGAGACGGCCACGGCGCGGGGCTGGAGGCCACGTACCGGGAGCTCGAACGCGACGGGCTGGTCTGCCCACTCGAGCATCTGCCGTTGACGCGGTCGTCGATCTTCGAACCGGACAGCCCGGAGGACTGGGTCATCGGGTTCGACGTCGCGCAGCAGCGACCGATGGCCGTCCCGTTCGCCGGCGTCGGCATGCGGTCGAGCGTCTTCAGGGAGCGCTCGCGATTCTCGTTCCAGGTCGGCTCGAATGGCCTCTCCTCGGGCAACGCGTTTCTCGAGGCGCTGTGCTCCGGGCTTGCGGAGGTCGTCGAGCGCGATGCGGTGACGTGCGCCAAGCTGCGCTGCGGGGGCCATCTCGAATTGGAACGGCGAGTCGACCTGGAATCGATCGCGGATGAGTCGGTGGCAGAACTCGTCGATCGGTTCCGGTCGGCCGGGGTCGGCCCGGTTGTCTACGACTGCACCGGGGACACGGCGGTACCGGTGTATATGGCATACCTGCTCGACGACCTCAAGCCGTCGACCGGTGTCTTCAGCGGCTACGGCGCGCACCTGCATCCCGCGGTGGCGATCATGCGGGCATTGACCGAGGCCGCCCAGAGCAGAGCCGTCTACATCGCCGGCTCACGAGACGACCTCATGAGCCTCGAGCACCGGCGGATGCGACGCGTCGGCGCGCAACGGTCGTCGGCGGCGGTGAGCGGCGGCAGTGTTTCGGCCACGCAACTGCCGCCCTCTGCCGCTGCGGCCACCTTCGAGCAGGACTGCGCCACGTTCGTCGAACGAATCCGCAGAGTCGGGCTCGATCACGTGATTGTTGTCGACCTCGCGCCGCCCGAGCTTCCCATATCGGTCGTGCGCGTCGTCGTGCCGGGACTCGAGGGATACAGCTCCTTCGCTCACTACACGCCGGGGCGCCGCGGGCTGGCGGCGCAGCGGTCCGGTCGCGAGACGCCCGCGGACAGGCGGGCCGGGACGTGACCGCCGGCGGCACCGTGGTGTTCCTCGGGCCGACGCTGTCGCTCGCCGACGCGCAGGGAATCTTGCCGGATGCGAGCTACTGCCCGCCGGTTGCGCAAGGGGACGTCTACTCGCTCCTCGGCGCCGGTCAGCCGGCCGCGATCGCGATCGTCGACGGCGTCTTCTACCAGGACCTTCCCGTGTGGCACAAGGAGATCCTCGCCGCGCTGGAGCAGGGGGTTGCTGTGTACGGCGCGTCGAGCATGGGGGCACTTCGCGCAGCCGAGTGCGAGGCGTTCGGAATGGTCGGCGTCGGTGCGATATTCGAGGACTACGCCTCCGGACGGCTCGTCGATGACGACGAGGTCGCGGTGGTGCACGCGGACGCCGAACACGGATGGCGGGCCCGCACCGAGCCGATGGTCAACCTGCGCGCCACGATGCGCCAAGCCGTCACCGACGGGCGAATGGACGATGCGGCCGCCTCGCGAGCCATGAAAGCCGCGAAGGCGATCTGGTTCGCCGAACGGACCCGCCCGGCCCTGCTGGAGGCGTTGCGCGCAACCGGCGCGCCGCCCGGCGAGGTCGACACCTTGCGCGATGTTCTCGAGCGCGCCTACGTCGACCAGAAACGTATCGACGCCGAGTTGCTGCTGCGCACGCTCGGTTCCTGCGATCACGGCCAGACCAGCCAGGACCGGACGAGGACGACGGCGGTCCGGTCGCACGTGTTCGAGGCATTCCTCGAGCGGGATCGGAAGGTCGAGCACCAAGGCGTTCCCCTTCGGCTGGAGGAGATTGCCCGGCACGCCGCGTTGCACGCGCGCGGCTACGCCGAGCTTCGCGACCGGGCCATGGATCGGCTCCTTGTCGACGAGCTCGCCTGGCTGTGGAACGTGCAGGTCACCGACGATGACGTCGCGGACGAGGCCCGCCGGCTCCGGGCGCGCCTCGGACTGCAGGAAGGCGACGCGTTCGAACGTTGGCTGAGCGCAAACGACGTCGACGTCTCCTGGTTCGACGCAGCCGCGAGGCGCGAGGCGCTCGCTCGCCGGCTGCGGGACTGGATGCAGATCCGTCTGGGAAAGCGGCTTGTGGTCGGCCCGGTGCTCGATGAGCTGCGCGTGGCCGGGCGCTACGAGCAGGCGGCGTCGGCCGCCGCGGTTGCCGCCCGGTTCCGGGCAATGCTCAACCCGGACATCGGATGGAGCGACGAACCGGGTGACGAGGATCGGCCCGACGGTTCCCCGACGCGCGCCGGTGAACTCGTCCGCGAGCACATTCGGTCCAGCGAGTGGCGGCCCGACACCGGCCTGGCGCGCCTTGCAGATGAGGCCGGGTTCGCCGGCACCAGCGACCTGCTCTACGAGCTGGTGGTCGCCGCCACCGTGCAGGAGCGTATGCGCGAGCAGTTGCGCTTCCTCGACACCCTGTTCGGCGGTGGATCACCATGAGCTCGACGATGTTCCGCGGGGCCGCGCTGAAGCGCGTCTCGTCACCAGAACAGCTCGACACCGTGGTGCGTTCGGCCATGCCCCGCCATTGGCTGGCGCTCGCGACGATGCTCGCGGTCGTCGCAGGGATCATTGCCTGGTCGTCGTTGGCCACCGTCCCGACAACGATGACGGGCCCGGGATACCTCTTGCCGCAAGGCGGTCTGCAGGAGGTTGACGCGCCCGTCGCCGGCACGCTCGTGACGCTGACGGTCAAGGTCGGCGATCACGTCGTCACCGGTCAGACCATCGGCACGATCCAGCCGACGCCTGTCGCCGGAGTGGCGCCGGCAGTCGTCGATGTGGTCGTGGCCGGCAGCGCTGGAACCGCCACCGAGGTCGACGACCAGCCCGGGGGCTACATCGCGGTCGGGGCGCTGATCGTGCTTGTCGACCCGGCGGCCGCACCGTTGAGGGTCTATGCCGCCCTGCCCACGGCCGAATCGGCCACGTTGCAGGCCGGCACTCCGGCTCGGGTGACCTTCGCCGGCGGCATCGGCAGCGCCTACGGCTATGCAAAGGGGACGGTGGTCTCGGTCAGCAGCTACCCGGTATCGGTCGGCCGCCTGCAGGACGTGCTCCATGCGGCGTCGTTGGTCCACAGGGTGGAGGCGCAGGGGTCATCCGACGAGATCGTCGTCATTCTCGACCCGTCCCCGACGAATCCGAGCGGCATCGCGTGGGGGTCGGGACACGGTCCACCAGGTGCGCTGCCCCGGACCCTTCCTGCGGACGTGGAGCTCGTCGTCGGCAGTCACCGCCCGATCAGCAATGTGTTCTAGGCCGTCGTGACCGACACCGCGCAGCGCACGGACGCGCCCAGCCCGCCGGCGAAGCGTCGCGTCAAGACGCCGTCGATTCTGCAGATGGAAGCCGTCGAGTGCGGGGCGGCCGCGCTGGCCATGGTGCTCGCCTACTACGGGCGCTGGGTGCCGCTGGAGGAACTGCGCGACGCGTGCGGCGTGTCCCGTGACGGGTCGCGCGCTGCCAACATGCTCCGTGCGGCGCGCGCGTACGGCCTGGTGGCCAAGGGTCTCCAGCTGGAGCCGGCCGCACTCGACTCGCTGCCGTTCCCGGCGATCGTGTTCTGGAACTTCAACCACTTCGTGGTCGTGGACGGCACGCAGCCATCCGGCGTGCACATCCAGGATCCGG
The DNA here is from genome assembly GCA_017882655.1 of Propionibacteriales bacterium. Taxonomy (GTDB): domain Bacteria; phylum Actinomycetota; class Actinomycetes; order Propionibacteriales; family Propionibacteriaceae; genus Fen-668. The sequence goes on along the minus strand of JADGPB010000049.1, from coordinate 5,652 downwards.
CGTCCGGCCCGCGCACCGTGACATGGGACGAGTTCGACGGCGCGTTCACCGGCATCGCCCTGTCCCTCGAGCCGGGCGACGAGTTCCAGCGCGGCGGCACGCCGCCATCGGCGTGGCGCGGATTGCTGAGCCGCCTCGCCGGCGGCCACAGCGCTCTTGTCCTGTGCGTGCTGGCCGGCATCGGGCTGTTGGTTCCGGGCCTGCTCGTGCCGGCTTCGTTGCGGATATTCGTCGATCAGTACCTCGGCGGAGGCGATCGCACCTGGTTGTGGACGCTGGTCGGCGGCCTCGCGATCGCCGCGGTGGTTCAGATCGCATTCACCTGGCTCCAGCAGATCGTCCTGCTCAGGCTGTCGACGAAGCTGTCGGTGTCGATGTCGACGCGGTTCTTCCAACACGTGCTGCGGCTACCGATCACCTTCTTCAGCCAGCGATACGCCGGCCATATCGTCAACCGCATCCAGTTCAACGACCAGATCGCGATGTTGCTGTCGAGCCAACTGGCGTCGACGGTGCTCGCGATGATCACCGCTGTCTTCTACGCCGCGCTGATGTTCATCTACGACTGGCAGTTGACCCTGGTCGCGCTCGCGCTGGCCGGTTGGAACGTCATCGCGGTCGTGCGCGGCCGACATGTCCAGACGGAGGCGAACCGGCGGATCGTGCAGGAACAGGGACAGGTCATCGCCTCCTCGGTGGGCGGGCTCGCCAACATGGAGGCGATGAAGGCGACGAGCGAAGACGTCACCTTCTTCAGCCGATGGGCGGGACTGCAGGCCAAGCTCGTCGTCGCCCAGCAGGACCTGGCGCCGACGAATGCCGTGCTGGCATCGGTGCCGATCCTCATCGGCAACCTGAGCACCGCGGCCGTGCTCGGCATCGGGGCGTGGCAGGTCCTGAACGGGACCCTGAGCCTGGGCACGCTGACCGCTTTCCAGGTGCTCGTGGCGGGGTTCAACGGCCCCTTCGGGCAGTTCGTCGGGTTCGGCCAGACCATCCAGCAGTCGGCGGCCAGCCTTACCGCCATCGACGACGTGCTCGATCAGCCGCCCGACGCCGACCTCGAACCGCAATCGGCGTCTCGCCCCGAGCCCGAGGCGCGGCCGCAGTACCGCCGGCTGGCAGGGGCCATCGAACTCGATCACATCACGTTCGGCTACAGCCCGCTCGATCCGCCTCTCATCAAGGACTTCCGCCTGAGCGTGGCCCCGGGGCAGCGGGTCGCCCTCGTCGGCCCGACCGGCTCGGGCAAGTCGACGGTCTCGCGCCTGGTAGCGGGTATCGCTAGACCGTGGTCGGGCCGCGTCCTGCTCGATGGAGTGGACCGCGGCGAGCTCTCGCGGCCCGTCCTGGCCGCGTCACTCGCGCTCGTCGACCAGGACATCCGCCTGTTCTCGGGGACCGTGCGGGACAACCTCACCCTGTGGGACGACACGGTGATCGAGGACGCGGTGGTCGCCGCGGCGGTCGACGCCGTGATCCACGAGGACATCGTCAAGCGTCCCGGCGGTTACGACCGCGAGATCCTGGAAGGCGGGGCGGACTGGAGCGGCGGCCAACGCCAGCGTCTCGAGATCGCCCGGGCGCTGGCCGGCGAACCGTCGATCATCGTGCTCGACGAGGCGACGTCGGCCCTCGATCCGCTGATCGAGCTCACGATCGACCAGAACCTGCGCGCGCGGGGATGCACCTGCCTCATCGTCGCCCACCGGCTATCCACCATCCGCGATTGCGACGAGATCGTGGTACTCGACGCGGGCGCCGTGGTCGAACGCGGTCGCCACGACGAGCTGATGGCCCTCGGTGGGGTCTATGCATCGTTGGTGGAGACGTGACGTGACCGCCGTCGCGGTGGCGGGCAGCAGGCCGCTCCTCGGCAACGCCCCGCTCACGCTCGATGAGGGAACGACGCCGTGGCGGGTCATTTCCGGGCGGGCGCAGGTCTTCGCGTTGCTGCGTGTGGCCGACGCTGACGCCGACGGCGTTCCGCCGCGACGCGTGCCGCTGTTCCCACTCGATCCGGGGGATTGGGCGTTTCCGGCTCCGGCCCGTCGCGTCGGGGCGAGCCTCCACAGCGCGCAACTGCTGCTGGTAGCGCTGGAAGAGGGCACTGAGGTCGCGTCGATGGGGCAGCCGTGGCTTGCCGGGGACGACCGGGCCCCCGTCGAGCCCGGCGAACTGCGCCGTGCGGCGGAGACGTGGGCGGAGCGACTGGCCGCCACGATTGCCACCCCGAGCCCCGCGGGTGGCGAGGCGCTTCCCGACGCGGGTCCGGCGGTGGTCGCGGAAGGGTCGGCCGTGTGGCCGGCCCGCGGCACCGCGTGGATCTCCGGTGCGGACGCCCTGGGCGCAATGCACCTGTTCGGCGGGCCCGCCTTCGCCCCGCCGGCCGACATGACGACGGTGCTGCCGTTGCCGGCCTCGGCCTGGGTTCGGGTCACGACCACGACCACTGTGGACGTCGTTGCCGCAGGCACGGCGCTCGAGCCGGCCGACGGATGGCGCGGGCTGCAGGTGTTCACCGACGCGGCGCTGACCCGACTCGAAGCGGTCACGGCCGAGCGTCACGCGGCACGGGCGGAGGCGATCTCGCGGCGGGTGGCCGACGAGGCCGAGACCCGCGAACGTGTGTTCAGCCGGCTCGCCGAGGTCGTCGACGAACGAATGACGCCGCTGGACACCCTGCAACAGGTGCCTGCGGCCATGGCTGTCGTCGCCCGCGCGGCGGGCATCAAGTTGCGCGCGCCCGAGCGGCTCCCGCAGGCGGCGGACGACAGGCTCGATGCCGTCGCTCGCGCCTCCGGCGTGCGGTGGCGGCAGGTCACGCTCGAGGGACGCTGGTGGCGCCAGGCCATCGGCCCCCTCCTGGGCCGGATGATCATCGGCGATGTCGGGGTCGACGTCGCGCTGATCCCGCGCCGCATCGGCCGGATGGACGTGGTGGATCCCGAGGCGGGGACGAGCCGCCGCATCGACGCCGCGCTCGCCGAGCAGATCAGCCGCGAAGCGGTGGTGCTGTACCGGCCGCTGCCGGCCGGGAAGATCTCGGGAGCCGACGTACTGCACTTCGCCGCCCGGTCCGCGCGGGGCGACCTGGTCCGCCTGGCGGTGCTCGCCGTCGCCGCCGGAGCGATCTCCCTCGTCACGCCGCTCGTCACCAAGACCATCTTCTCCACCGTCGTCCCGCAGCGAGAGCAGGGGATGCTGGCGTGGCTCGTCGGCCTGCTGGTCGCGTTCGCCGTCGCGTCCTTCGTGTTCACGGTCGTGCAGCAGTTGGCCATCGCGCGTGCCAGTGGCGCGGTCACATCCGAGGTTCAAACGGCGATCTGGGACCGCGTGCTCGACCTGCCGCTGTCGTTCTTCCGCCGGTATGCGGCGGGCGCGCTGGCCAACCGCGTGATGGCGATCGACCGGATCCAACAGCTCGCCACGACGGTCATCGCATCCAGCGTGCTCGCCCTGCCGGTCGGCCTGTTCAATCTGGCGTTCGCGTTCTGGTTGAACGCCCGCCTGGCTCTGTTCGGGCTCGCCGTGCTCGTCGTCGTTGCGGCGGGAATCGCGCTGCTCACGAGGACGTCGTCGCGACACCTGGCCACGATGACGTCCGCGACGCAGGAGTCGTTCGGTGTGGCGATGCAACTCCTGGACGGCGTGGGCAAGCTCAGGATCGCGAACGCCGAGGACCGGGCCTTTGCCCAGTGGGCAACGCGCTTCGCGTCGTTGAAGGCAGCGTTCGTCAGCGCCCAGCGCCTGTTTGCCGCGGTCACGGCCTTCACCGCCTCGGCGACGGCCTTCGGCACGCTCGCGTTGTTCCTCGGCGCCGCGACGTTGTCGAAGGGAACGCTCAGCGGACCGACGTTCATCGCCTTCAACACCGCGTTCGCTCAGGCGATGGCGGCAACGATCGGGCTCACCTCCATCGCGATCTTCCTCGCGCAATCACGACCCCTCTACGAAAGCGCCCGCCCCGTGCTCGAGGCGCGCCGCGAGGCGTCCACGGTCAAGGCTGACCCGGGCACGCTGACCGGCGCCGTCGAGGTCAGGCACGTCACGTTCCGGTACGCGCCCGACGCCCCACAGGTGCTCAACGACCTCTCTTTCACCGTCGCCCCCGGTGAGTTCGTGGCCGTCGTCGGTCCCTCGGGCGCTGGGAAGTCGTCGGTCATGCGGATACTGCTCGGCTTCGAGCAGCCCGAGGTGGGTACCGTGCGTTACGACGGCAAGGATCTCGACAGCATCGATGTGCGATCCGTTCGGCGACAGATCGGCGTCGTCACGCAGAGCGTGCGTCTTCTGCCCGGCGACATCTTCACGAACATCGTCGGAACGCGACCGCTGACCATGGACGACGCGTGGGCGGCTGCCGAGATCGCCGGGATCGCCGACGACATCCGGGCGATGCCGATGCAGATGCAGACGTTCGTCGCCGAGGGTGTGAGTACCTTCTCCGGTGGCCAGGCCCAACGGCTGCTCATCGCCAGAGCAGTCGCGGCCAAGCCGCGGATCCTGCTTTTCGACGAGGCAACCAGCGCCCTGGACAACCGGACGCAGTCTCAGGTCGCGGACGCCATCATGGGTCTGCGTGCCGCCCGGGTCGTCATCGCCCACCGCTTGTCCACCATCCGCGAGGCGGACAAGATTCTCGTGCTGCAGGACGGGCGCATCGTTCAATCGGGTCCCTACGACGAACTTGTACGTGTCGACGGCCCGTTCGCCAAGCTCGCCCGACGCCAGCTCGTCTGACGATCCGTCGGGTTCGCAATCACCGGGACGAAAACGCCAGGGCGCGAAGCCGGGGCGTTGGCTCCAGCCCGAGCTCGTCGACGATGAGCTCGCGGTACGTGGCGAATTGCCGCAGCGCCTCCGACTGGTTGCCCTCGGCCAGATGCACGCGGATAAGGGCGGCGTGACCGCTCTCGCGAAACGGGTCGGCGCGAATGGCCCACATGGCGGATTCGACGGCTGCGCCGAAACGGCCCATCCCAACCAGGTGTGCCATCGCCTCAAGAGCGTGCATGCGTACCTGGTGCCACTGCTCGGCCTCGCAGCTTGCCCAGTCTTCATCCCAGCCGGGTAGGAGATCCGTCGACAGCATGCCGACAGCTCTCGCGCTGCAGTCATCGGCATCGGGGCAACCGCCAGGTGTCAGCAGGCGGTCGGCGAGGGCGCGCGATTCCCGAAGGTCGATGGTGACGCCATCAGTGAGGCCGACTTCGGCCGGGCTGATCACGACCACCGTTCGGGCTTGGACCGGCAGCCGGGCCAGGGCGGATCGCAGGCTCGAGTGTGCGCGACTCTCGGTCACCTCGGACCAGAGCTGGCCGGCGACCAGCGCTCGGTGAACCATGTTGCCGCGCAGTGCCAGCAACGCGAGCAACCGCCGGGCTTCTCCGACAAGGGGAACTGTCCCGTTGTCGGGGTTCGCAGTGAGAAACCGCCCTGAACCGTGACCCTGGGCGCGCGCGCAGCCGCCGGCCCTCGTGTCGCCGGTCCGGCCGAGTTGTCGCTCATCTTTCCCGCGCTTCGCGGGCCGGAGTTGGCACCTGCCGGCGATGGTCCGAGCTCCCGAGACGTCTCGGACAATCGGGGAACACCGTGGTGGTTGCCGGGGCTTCGTCGGGCCGGTCCCTCTGCCCCTCTGGATGAGCGTGC
>JADGPB010000431.1 GCA_017882655.1 Propionibacteriales bacterium | reverse complement strand
TAAGTGGGTGTCTTGTACGTTCACATGGCGAATCCGCCATGTGAAGATCCGACTCGGCTACTTAACATGATGAACCGACAGCGCCCTGAGAGGGCTAGCGCAAGGCCCGCTCGATGACGGCCGCCGTTGCCGCGGCCCAGGCCTGCGGGTGGCAGGCTGCCGGGAAGGGCAGCGGCGTCGGGGTCTCGTCGGCGCCGTAGCCCGCGTACAGCTCGGGGAGTCGGTAGTCGTACGCGGTCGCGGCGCGGAGCAGCTCGGTGGCGAGAACTCGCGCCTCGGCCAGGTAGCCGTCGCGCAGCATGCCGGAGAGGATCACGCCGTTGTCGTGGGTCCAGATGGTGCCGACGTGGTAGCCGAGCGGCCAGTAGCCCTCGTTGTCGGTCGACAGCGTGCGGATGCCGAAGCCTGAGCGCAGCGTGGGGTGCATGAGCCGGTCGACGACCACCCTTGCCTCGGCCGGCGACAGGATGCCGGTGCCCAGCAGATGGCCCATGTTCGAGGCGACACCCGTGACCGGCCGCTTCTCCGCGTCCAAGGCGATGGCCGGGTAGGGCCCCAGCTCGTCCCGTACCCAGAACTTCGCGCGGAACCGCGCGGCCAGGTCGGCTGCCCACGTACGCCACGCGGTGGCCTCGTCGGCTTCGCCCAGACCATCAAGCAGACGGGCGCCGACGAGCGCGGCCTGGTGCGCGTACCCCTGTGCCTCGCACAACGCGATCGGTGAGGTCGCGAGGCTGCCGTCGGCCCAGCGGATCGAGTCGCCGGAGTCCTTCCAGCCCTGGTTGGACAGGCCGTCGCCGGTGTCGACGTACTCGAGAAGCCCGTCACCGTCGGAATCCGCATGGTCTCGAAGCCAGCCGAGCGCGGCGCGCAGTTTGGGCATCAAAGCGCCCAGCTCGTCCTCCGCGAGGCCCGCCTCTTCGAGGTCGCCCAGCAGCGTGATCCACAGGCAGGTGGCGTCGATCGTGCCGTAGTAGAGGGGCGGCAGCACGATGCCCCCATCACCCGCCTGACGGCCCGGCCCGTACAGCGGCAGCGGCTCCCCGCGCACCTCGTGGGGGATCTTGCCCGGCTGCTCAGCGCTCGCGCGGTCGGTGACCGTGCCCTGTCTCTCGGCGAGGACCTTGAGCGTTCCGAGGGCGACCTCGGGGTTCCATGACAGGCTGAGTCGCGCCGAGAGGATCGAGTCGCGCCCGAACAGCGTGAGGAACCACGGGGCGCCGGCGGCGTAGAACGGGTGGGTCGGGTCGTCGCGGTCGGTCATCCGCAGCGCGGCGAGGTCGCGGGCAGCGGTCTGTACGAGCAGATCCAACGGCTCCCCACCGGTCGTCTCCCTCGCGGCACCAGGGCTGTGTACGAACGGGAAGCCTGGATCGGAGGCAACCAGGCGCCATTCGACCGACGCCTCGCCGCGCGCCGGTACGACCACGTCCCACTGCGCGTGCAGGTCATGGTCGCCGCGGGTCACGATGGCGCCGGGCGCGAGGAAGCAGGCTTCTCCCTGGTTACCGAAGGACCACGTGTACGAGCCGTCGTCCTGCGCAGTCGCTGTTGGTCTCTCATCGGCGGACACGCTGGCGCGAATGGCCGACATCGGCGTCGAGTCAGGCCGGACCTTGAGCAGCAGCGGGAACGTACGCTCGTCGGGCGCGGAGCTGCGAACGACGATGCGCTCTCGCAGACCGTCGGGAGTGAGCCGCCGGTCGCGCCGGCAGACGATCGCGGGATCTGCGCCGAGGTCCGGGGTGCGCCACACCGTGTCGTACCGGGCACGGCCGCCGCCGGGTTCGACCGTGCCGATCGCCTCGTTCCCCACGCCCAGCGCGCTGAGGACCACAGAGTCGGCGATCCGGGTATCAGAGCAGTAGACCCCCTGGATCGGCGAGTCGACGATCTGCCCGTCGCGGCGTGACCAGCACTGCTGTGGCGCGGCCAGCACCACGCTGAGGCCGTGCAGATACGGCTGCTCCATCGAGTCCCTCCGGGTTGGGCGTCTGCACACGCTATCGCTGGTTTGTTCGATCCAACCACGCTTCTGAATGTTCGCAATATTGACAACACGCGCGTTGCGTTATTCAATCGATGCGTAGTAAGGCATGCCTAAGTTAAGGAGCGTCGTGATCCCCAACCTGCTGATCGGTCTGCGCGAGGGGCTCGAGGCCGTGCTCGTGGTGAGCGTCCTCGTTGCGTACCTCGTGAAGTCCGACCGTCGCAGCCAGCTTCCGCTGGTGTGGGTCGGAACCGGGCTCGCCGTGGCCGTGTCGCTGGGCTTCGGGGCGCTGCTCACGTTCGGGCCACAGGGGCTGAGCGACGAGGCGGAAGGCGCGATCGCCGGCGGGCTCTCGGTCCTCGCGGTCGTCTTCGTCACCTGGATGATCTTCTGGATGGCCAAGGCCTCGAGGACCCTCGCGACGGACCTGCGCGCCCACGTCGAAGCGAGCAGTGCGACGCCGTTGTCTCTCATTCTCATCGCCGCGCTGGCGGTCGGCCGCGAAGGCCTCGAGACCGCGCTCTTCCTCTGGGCAGCCACCCGCTCCGCCATCCGTGACGGGGTGCCCACCAGCGAGCCGCTCGTCGGCGCACTGATCGGCATCGCGATCGCGATCGGACTGGGCTACGCGCTGTACGCCGGAGCTGTACGGATCAACCTTTCCAAGTTCTTCTCGATCACCGGTGGTGCGCTGATCGTCGTGGCGGCTGGCGTCCTGGCATCCGGCATCCGCGACCTCCAGGACTCCGGGATCCTTCCTGGCGCGACCACGATCGCGTACGACGTCTCGGCGACGATCCCCCCCACGAGTGTCGCGGGCAGCCTCCTCAAGGGCATCCTGAACTTCTCGGCGGATCCGACCGTGCTCGGAGTGGTCGTCTGGATCGGGTACATGCT
>JADGPB010000430.1 GCA_017882655.1 Propionibacteriales bacterium | reverse complement strand
CGGAACAGCGGCGTCTCCGCGAAGTGCAGGTCGATCTGGTGGAAGCCGTCGAGGAACGCGGCGAAGTTCTCCGGCCCGATCGCGACGGCGACTGCCGTGCCGACTGCGGAGTCGACCGAGTAGCGGCCGCCGACCCAGTCCCAGAAGCCGAACGCGTTGGCGGGGTCGATGCCGAAGGCGGCGACCTTGTCGAGGGCGGTGGACACGGCGACGAAGTGCTTCGCCACGGTTTCCGTACGCGACGACTCGCTCCCGTCGATCGCCCCGACCTTCTCCAGCGACGCCCACAGCCAGTCGCGCGCCAGTCGCGCGTTCGTGAGCGTCTCCAGGGTGGTGAACGTCTTCGACGCGACGATGAACAGCGTCGTCTCCGGGTCGAGGTCGGCCGTCTTCGAGTACATGTCGGTCGGGTCGATGTTCGACACGAAGCGGCAGGAGAGACCCGGCTGCACGTACGGCTTGAGCGCCTCGTAGACCATGACCGGCCCGAGGTCGGAGCCGCCGATGCCGATGTTGACGACCGTGGTGATGCGCTTGCCGGTGACGCCCACCCACTCGCCGCTGCGTACCTTGTCCGCGAACGCGTACACCTTGTCCAGCACCTCGTGCACGCCGACGACCACGTCCGTGCCCTCGACCGTGAGGCTGTCACCACGGGGCCGACGCAACACGGTGTGGAGCACGGACCGGTTCTCGGTGACGTTGATGCGCTCGCCGCGGATCATCGCGTCACGCCGCGCCTCGAGCCCGACCTGCTCGGCGAGGTCGAGCAGCGAATCGAGGACCTCTGTTGTGACAAGGTTCTTCGATAGGTCGACGTGGAGCTCGCCGGCGCCGAAACTGAGCTGCCGGACTCGTTCGGCGTCGGACAGCCACGCCCGAAGATCAGGAGCAAACCCGTCAGCAATCCGGGTGAGCTCGGACCAGGCAGGGGTCGTGGTGGGGTCAACGATGGTCATGGAATGAGCATATTGGGCCTCGCTCACGCCGGAGCCCTCCGGCCACCCGACGGCTCCACCCCGCCAACCAAGGAGTTCTCGATGACTCAGATGCCTCCGGACGAGCAGCTTCGCCAGCTTCTCGCCAGGCACGACAGGCTGCTGGAGGACACAGAGCGCCAGAACCGCGATCTGCACAACTGGGCCGTACGGTTCGGTCCGCGTCCTCTCCAAGGGATGCCGGCCCCGTCGTTCCCGCCGCCCACGGCGCAGATCCCGTCGTACCCGCCCCCCACCCCGCCGGCACCGAGCTTTCCGCCGCCCAGGAACCCGCCGCAGCCGCTGTGGGGGACCGGGTACCCGCCGCTGGCGTCACCGCTCGTCCCGCCGGCACACCCGGCGCCCATGGAACCTCCGGAGCCCACCAAGCCGACGTTGTCGAGCACCCAGATCATCGCCAGGCTCGTCGCAGGCGCCGGCGCGCTGGTGACGCTGGTCGGGGTCGCGTTCATCCTCGTACTGGCCGCCCAGTACGGCTACTTCGGACCCGCCCCCCGCACGATCAGCGCGGCCGGACTCGGCGTCGTCCTTGCCGTCAGCGCCTTCTGGCTGCGCCGCCGCGACTCGGACAACGCAGGAGGGCCGGCGCTGCTCGCGACCGGCATGGCCGCGGAGTTCCTCGCGCTCGTCGCCGGTACGACGCTGTACCACCTCATTCCTGGAGCCCTCGGCCTCGTGCTCGCGGGCCTGCTGGGCGTCGCGGTGAGCCTCGTCGCGATCCTGTGGCGCAGCGAGTGGCTGGCCTGTCTGGCGATCGCCGCCGCGCTCGTCATCGGCCCGTGGGTGAGTGGCGACATCCATCTCGGGGCCGCGTTCATGGTCGTGCTGTCGACGGTCGCCGCCATTGCGCACCTCCGCATGCAGTGGCCCGTCTTCCACATCGCGCGCACGCTGCCGACGACGGTGCTGCTCATGAGCCTGACGGCCACGTACGGATTGTCGACCGGCGATGTCTGGCTCCTCGTCGCGCTGACCGGCGTGCACGCGGTCATGGCGGTCCTGTCGACGCTGCTCGGCCGACGGGCGCCCGAGCCTGAGCAGTGGGCTCTCGCGACCGTCTTCGTCGGCCCGGCACTTCCCCTGTTGATGCTGGTCGGGCACGATCTGCCCCTCTCTCAGGGCGCCGGGGCGGCGGCCGTGGCTGCAGCGGTGTACGCCCTCGTCGCACTGTTCCCCGGCATCAAGGAGTGGCTGAAGGCCACCTCGGTCGCGCTGGCCGGGATCTTCGCCGTCATGGCCTTCGCGCTCGCGACCGACCTCAGCCTGTTCGCCGTACTGATCCCGGGCCTCGCCGTCGGGTACATGGCCGCAGCAGCCTGGATGCGCAGCAAGGCCGTCGGCGTGGTCGCTGTCATCGGGGCGGGCGCCGGAGTCCTCAGCTGGATCGGGTACGGCTTCCCTGCCGCGTTCGGCATCGTCTTCCAGGACGTGCTGGTCGGAAGCTTCCTCATCATGCTCGTGGCCGTCCTCGGTCACCTCACCGCGCAACGCCTCCTGGAGGACGAGAACCCCGAGGGGCTCCGGTACGTACTGATCAGCCTCGGCCTCGTGGGATCCGCCGCCGCGTTGACCTCCGCGGGCTTCCTCCTCGGCAAGGCCGTGGGCTTCGCGACCGGCATCGACCAGGCCTCATCGGTGGTCGTCACGGTCGGCTGGGCGCTGGCGAGCGTGGTCGTGCTGCGGAGACCGCTACGAAGCACCGACCACTCGGGCGGCTGGATCAAGCTGGGGCTGGGCCTGGCCGCCGCTGCGACCGGCAAGCTCTTCCTCATCGACCTGGCTCTGCTCCCCGGCCTCGCAAGGGGCGTGGCGTTCCTGCTCGTCGGCCTGCTGCTCCTGGTCCTGGGCATCTCCTACGCGAAGGCGTACGAACGGGCTCGCGGCGAGAC